>CALPNW020000060.1 GCA_943325035.2 Sphingobacterium thalpophilum
GGCATGGCAGACACTTACCTTCGTGCAACACAAAATCAGGAAATGACCGACGACATGAAGAATTTCGCCAAAGATTTTTATAAAAAATTCCGTGACAGTCAATTAAAAGACGCTAAATAAAGGATTATGAGCTTAGAAGAAAAAGTAATGCAGCTAATGAAAGAAGCCATGAAGGCCAAAGATGAAGCCTTGTTGAGAGGTGTAAGGGCCATCAAAGCAGAAATTATTAAAGCTAAAACAGAACCGGGTGCTAACGGTCAGATCTCCGAGGAAGGGGAATTGAAAATGTTACAGAAGCTCGTAAAACAGCGCAAGGATTCTCTGGAGATCTTTCAGAAGCAAAACCGGGAAGACCTTGCCAGGAAAGAGCTGGAAGAAATTGCAGTCATTGAAAAATTTCTTCCCGAACAAATGTCGCAGGCCGAACTGGAAAAGGAAATTGCCGCAATTATTGTAGCAGTAGGGGCTTCCTCCCCTGCGGATCTGGGTAAAGTAATGGGGGTTGCCAGTAAGCAACTGGCCGGTAAAACGGATGGCAAAGCAATTGCAGCGGCTGTAAAAGCGTTATTGGGATAAAGAACGGCACATGTTTATTGATATTTGTTTGCTGGCACTGCTTGCGCTTGCTTTTTTCAAAGGAATGAAGCAGGGACTGGTAGTGGCAGCATTCTCATTTTTTGCCCTTATTCTTGGGTTGGCCGCTGCACTTAAAATGAGTGCACTGGTGGCCAAATGGTTATCCAGTGCCATGAATGTACAGGCCGCATGGTTGCCTTTTCTGGCTTTTATGGTAATCATGATTGCAGTGGCCATTGCAGTAAGACTATGTGCTACTATAATAGAAACTACCCTGCAATTATCTATGCTGGGTTGGGCCAACAGGCTGGGAGGAATATTATTATTTTGTTGTATTTACACAACGGTATTCAGCGTACTTCTGTTTTATATGGAACAGCTGCAACTGATTAAACCACCGGTGATAGCTGCTTCAAAATCTTACCCGTACCTACATAAATGGGGGCCTGAAGCCATACAGGCTTTTGGGAAACTGGTGCCGGTTTTTAAAGGAATGTTCGAAGAACTAACCGGATTCTTTGACGGGCTGGGCAGAAAGTTGGTATAATCCCCTTTAATCCCCGTTTTTCACCTGTACCTATATGGTGTATTTTCAGTACTTTAGCATGAACTGCAAAAGAACGCATGACATACGAAATTAAAGAAGAGGATAAATTCAAATTTGTTGAAGAGGGCGAAGGAGAAACCTTGCTTTTGCTGCATGGACTTTTTGGCGCCATGAGTAATTTTGAGGATCTGGTAGACCATTTCAGCAAAAAATATAAAGTAGTTGTTCCTATTCTGCCTCTGTTTGACCTGGATATTTTTCATACATCCGTAGGCGGTTTGGAAAAGTATGTACAAAGATTCATCGAGTCCAGAGGCTATACCAATATACACCTCCTTGGAAATTCTCTGGGTGGTCATGTGGCACTGGTTCATGTGCTCAAGCATCCTGAACTCATAAAAACACTTATCCTTACCGGAAGCAGCGGACTTTTTGAAAACGGAATGGGAGATAGTTATCCCAAGAGAGGAGACTATGAGTACATCAAGAAAAAAACACAACTTACTTTCTATAATCCCGAAACTGCTACCAAAGAACTGGTAGACGAAGTGTTTGAGATCACCAATAGCCGTGTGAAGGTCATCAAGATCATTGCCCTGGCAAAAAGTGCCATCCGTAATAATCTCGGTGATGAACTGAATCAGATTAAGCAACCTACCTTGCTGATATGGGGTAATAATGATATTATCACACCGCCTTTTGTTGGTAAGGAGTTCAATAAATTAATTCCAAACAGCGAATTGCATTTTGTAGATAAATGCGGTCATGCTCCTATGATGGAAGTACCGGATGAGTTCAATGCCATCCTGGATACTTTTCTTGAGAAGCACACCACAAAAGTTTAGTTCCTGATATGCTTGTATCTCAGTTATTAAATACCGGTTTTCCCTCGTTAAACATCGCTGATAAGGCAGGTTTTGCATTACAGCTGATGGATGATTATGATGTGCTGCACCTGCCTGTTTTAAGCGAAGAAAAATTTGTAGGGCTTATTGCCAAAGAGGATCTGCTGGATGCAGAAGAAACAGACACTCATTTATCTTCACCGGAATTACTGCAACCATTTTCAGTAAAAAATGAGGAACATTTTCTGAGTGCGCTGAAGCTGATTTCTGTTCACGAGTTGTCCCTTTTACCGGTAGTGAATGACCAGCTGGAACTGGTTGGCGTAGTGCTTACCAAAGAGCTGATCAAAGCGGTTTCCCTGTTTCTGGGGATAGAGGAAAAGGGCGCTGTGATTGTACTGGAAACCGATAAACGGAATTTTTCATTCGGTGAATTGAGCAGACTGGTAGAAACCAATGATTCGTACATAACACAACTCAATACTTATACAGAAGCGGGCACCGGTCTGGTAATCATCACCCTTAAGATCAACAAAGTAGAAGTGTCTGATATTGTAGCCACTTTTCAGCGGTACGATTATGTGGTACGCTATTATTTTGGTGAGGAAGAATATGCCAATGAGCTGAAGGAAAATTATAATCACCTGATTTCGTACCTCAATATGTAATGCTGCATCCCTCCGTCAGCCGAGTTGTATATTTGCATAAATAATCTGAATATGAAGGTAGCCATCTATAGCAGAGGCCTGGATATAGAGCAGGAGAATCCGTTGCTGATTTTGCTGGAAGAGCTGGGCAGATACGATACTACTATTCTGCTGTACAATACATTAATGGAGCAGTTTCGTATTCCCAAACACCTGACCGAAAAATTAATTTCATTTGGCGGCTCGGCCGATCTGGATGAATCCATTGATTGTCTGATAAGCCTTGGTGGAGACGGAACCATGCTGGATGCAGTTACGCTGGTGAAAGAGAAAAACATTCCATTACTTGGAATTAATTTCGGGAGACTAGGGTTTCTGGCAAGCATCAGCCGCGAAGAGCTGGCTTTTGCAGTGGATTCTCTGGTGAGTCACACATTTATTATAGATAAAAGAACACTGATTCACCTCGATTCCAATATGCCCCTGTTTGCAGATGCACCTTTTGCACTCAATGAATTTGCTATTTACAAAAGGGATATTTCTCCGATGATTAAAATTCATACCTATATGAACGGAGAATTTCTCAATACGTATTGGGCAGACGGGCTGATCGTTGCAACACCTACCGGCTCTACCGGGTATAACCTGAGTTGTAACGGACCCATACTGTTTCCGGATTCCTCCAGTCTGGTAATAACGCCTGTGGCTCCGCATAACCTGAATGTAAGGCCTATTGTGGTACCCGATAACAACGTGATTTCATTTGAAGTGGAAGGGCGTGCCGAACAATTCATCTGTGCAATGGATGCCAGAAGAGAAATCGTGCCTAAAACGGTACAGCTGGCAGTAAGAAAAGAAAATTTTGGGGTGAACCTGATCCGGTTGAACGAAAATACTTTTCTTTCCACATTGCGAACCAAGCTTACCTGGGGTCTGGATAAGAGAAATTAACATTTTTTGTAATGATTTTTGGTGCTATTTTACAAAGAGGAACATTGTAATTAATGATATGTTGAAAAAAACCTGCCTTATAGTTTTTATTCTGTTCACCTTTTCTACGGCTAAGTCGCAGTTGATGGAAAGTTTTGTTCATACCGGTGAAATAGGCGTTGGTGTTGGCCTTGCGCATTATTTTGGAGACCTGAACCCAGAAGGCAGAATCCATAAACCCAAAATGGCTTTTGGTGCATTTTACAGAAAACAGTTGTCTAATTATATCGGGATACGGATTTCCGGTGACTATGCCTTTTTGGGCTACTCGGATATTTACAGTGAAAATGCTGTGCAGCGAAGAAGAAACCTGAGTTTTAATACCAGCTTATGGGAACTCGGTATTTCCGGAGATTTTAATTTTTTCAGGTTTCAGCCCGGGTTTGAGGGCTATAACTTTACTCCTTATATAGGCCTTGGGCTTGGGATATTCTCCTATAATCCCTATGCTTACCTGAACGGGCAGCAAATTTTTCTTCGCCCGCTTGGAACAGAAGGCCAGGGAAGTTCGCTGTATCCGAACCTCGAACAATATGGCACAACCGCCATAAGCGTACCTTTTACAATTGGGGTAAAATATGCTTTAGATACCCGAACCAATTTCTTTGCGGAACTGGTTTACCGCTTCACCAACACTGATTATCTCGATGACGTAAGCGGTTTTTATACCCCGGATGCCTTTCCTCCCCTGCCAGACGGGTCTGTTTCCAATGTTTTTTTGCTCCAGGACAGAAGTTATGAAACCGGAAGCGCTATTGGCTTAAAAGGCCGCCAAAGGGGCAATAGCCTTAAGGCAGACTCTTATGCTACGCTAAAAATAGGCCTGTCTTTTAACCTCCAGACCTATCGTTGTCCTACCAATTAATCGGCTCTCTGCCTTTTATTGTATTTAAATCCTCAGAAACCGTTGATTTTGTTAATTTTGCCCCCTAAATTGAGTGCATGGTTAATCAACCAAACCTTTTGTCTAAAATAAACAAGCAACGGCTACCCTGTCATATTGCCATCATTATGGATGGAAACGGGCGTTGGGCGGAAGAAAAAGGGCAGGAGCGTTTGTATGGTCATTTTCATGGAGTGGAAAGTGTACGTGATATTGTGGAAGGTGCGGCAGAGCTGGGTATTCAATACCTTACGCTCTATGCGTTCAGTACCGAAAACTGGGATCGTCCCCAACCCGAAGTAGAAGGATTGATGGGCTTACTGGTAGACACCATACACAAGGAAGTACCCATTTTAAACAAGAATAATATTCGCCTGCACGTAATCGGGGACATGAGCATGTTGCCGGAATATGCCAGAGAGGAATTACAGGAAGCTTTGCAGATGACAGCAACCAATACCGGGCTGAACCTCATCATGGCATTGAGTTACAGCAGCAGGTGGGAACTGGTAAATGCAGTAAAAAATATTGGAAGAGATGTTCAGGCCGGAAAAATAGATCCGGAAACCATTTGTGAAAATACCCTGCAGCAGTACCTATCAACCAGTCAGTTTCCCGATCCGGAGCTGATGATCAGAACCAGCGGAGAGTACCGGATCAGTAATTTTTTATTGTACCAGCTGGCGTATGCCGAGCTTTATTTCACCAACACACGCTGGCCAGACTTCAGAAAGGAAAATCTGTACGAGGCTATCCTCGATTACCAGTCGAGGGAGCGCAGGTTTGGTAAAACAGGGCAACAAATTCAGGAGGAAACAGAATTGACCTAGTCATTTTAATACAGAAACCTTATCGGGCAAGCGATTTAACAAACAGTTTTCATTATTCGGGTTAATTTGCCCAGCCTAAATAAACCAAATTAATTGCTGAGTGCACGGAGCTAATATACCTGCAACAGAACAAACAGAAACGGGATGCAGAAAGTGTTTAAATTATCATTGTTCGCTTTAGTTGTTTTATTATTTGCTCAACCAGCTTTTGCACAAGAGACATCCGGTTCAGATACAACGATTACCTCCATTGAGGCAGATCTGATTAATTTATTTAGTCAGAAGACGGCCAAAAAATACAAGGTAGCGGCCATCAAAGTATCCGGAAACCGGTTTTTCGACGAAAATTTGCTTATTTCCATTGCCAATATCAGTATTGGCGATGAAATTGCGATTCCGGGCGGAGACCAGTTTTCCAAAGCCATCACCAAGCTATGGGCTCAGAATTATTTCAGTGACGTAGAAATTTATGTAACCCGTGTTGCAGGCAAGGAAATCGATCTGGAAATAGTGGTTACAGAAAGACCCCGTTTATCTAATTTTTACTTTAAAGGAATTCCCAAAGGGCAGTCCGATGACCTGCGCGGTAAAACCGGGCTGGTTCCCAACAGGGTTATTACAGAGAATATGAAGATCACGGCTACTGAAGTGATCAAGAAATTCTTTGCAGAAAAAGGATACCGCGAAACAAGCGTGAAAGTGGCAGAAAGAAAAGATTCTTCTTCCAACAATACACTGGCGCTGGATTTTACCATCGATAAAGGGTCCAAGATCAAAATCAGCAATATCAATTTCGGAAGCAATACCGTAGATGAGGCCAAACTGAAAAAGCAATTAAAGGGTTCCAAGGAAAAATCAAGATTAACCCTTTATCCAACATTCGACAGCGGAAAAATAGTAGTTCCCGATCATTACACTTTTGATGAGTACATGAAGGAAAAGGGGTACCTCACTTTCAGCAAAACAAAGAAAGTACTGAACCCTTATGTGCGGATCAAGCTGGCTTCTGCCAAGTTTGATGAAAAGAAATATACCGAAGACAAAGAGAGTTTACTCGATTTCTACAATACCATGGGCTATAGAGATGCCATGATTGAAAAGGATACGGTGTACAGTGTGGGAAGCGGAGCGCTGAACATAGACATCAAAATGAACGAAGGCCGAAAATATTATTTCGGTAATATCAGCTGGAGAGGGAATACCAAATATTCCGACTCTGTTTTAACCACTATTCTCGGAATCAGAAAAGGCGATATTTATAATCAGGAAGTACTGAATAAAAAGCTGGGTAAATCATCTGCGCCAGACGGAGGTGATATCAGTGGATTGTACCAGGATGATGGTTATTTGTTTTTCCGCACCGATCCTGTTGAAACAGCTGTTGATAACGATACCATCGATTTTGAGATCCGGGTAATTGAAGGACCACAGGCCACCATTAAGAATGTGCGCATTACCGGCAACGACCGTACCAAGGAATATGTGATCCGCCGAGAGATCAGAACCATTCCGGGAGAAAAATTCAGCAGACAGTTATTGATCCGTTCTGTTCGTGAACTGGCGCAACTGAATTATTTTAATCAGGAAAAAATTACGCCAAACCCGGTTCCCAATCAGGAAGACGGTACGGTGGATATCAATTATAACGTAGAAGAAAAATCGAGCGATCAGTTAGAGCTGAGTGCCGGTTGGGGTGGTCTGATAGGACTTACCGGAACACTGGGGGTTTCATTCAATAACTTCTCTGCAAAAAATCTGTTTCACAAATCGGCCTGGGATCCATTGCCAATGGGAGACGGACAAAAACTGAGTTTGCGTGTGCAGAGTAATGGTAAGGCGTTCCGTTCTTATAACTTCTCTTTCACCGAACCATGGTTGGGCGGTAAGAAAAGAAATGCACTTACGGTGAGTGTGTTCAATACCAAATACGGACAAACCTATGATCCGCTTACAGGATATTATGATCCTTCTGTGGCCAACTCAAGATATATTTCTACCACGGGTGCAACAGCCAGTATTGCCCGTCAGCTGAAATGGCCGGATGACTATTTCTCCTTATCGATGGGTATCAACTATACCCGTTATAAGCTGAGCAATTATGCCATTGACCCTACCAACTTACCTGGTTTTGATAATGGTATAGTGAATAACCTGAACTTCAGAATTGCCTTACAGCGTTCTTCGATAGATCAGCCAATGTTCCCTAAAACAGGTTCTAACTTCCTGGCCAGCTTACAGATTACGCCTCCTTATTCCCTGATCGATCAGGCTGCAAACCCTGCAGACAATCCTTATAAATGGATCGAGTACCACAAATGGCGTTTTAACGGAGAGTGGTTCGTTCCATTGGGTAAGCCACATGGCGAAGACAGAAACAAACAGTTTGTAATGCGTTTTGCAGCCAAGTTTGGTTTTGTAGGCAATTTCAACTCTGCCCTTAAGATCTCTCCTTTCGAACGCTTTCAGGTGGGAGATGCAGGTTTAACCAATCAGTTTGCCTTACTGGGATTCGACATTGTTGCACACAGAGGTTATCCGGTTTACGACAACTCCAATCCAAGAGTAAACCCCGATCAGCAGCGGGCCAGCCAGTATTTTACTATTTTCAATAAGTATACCATGGAAATACGGTATCCGCTCAGTTTAAATCCGAGCAGTACCATTTTTGCCCTCGGCTTTTTTGAGGCAGCCAACGGTTGGTACAGCTTTAAGGACTACAACCCTTTTCAGCTGAGAAGATCGGTAGGTTTGGGCATGCGTTTCTTTTTACCAATGTTTGGTTTGCTTGGATTTGATTATGGCATAGGATTGGATAGATTTACAGGAACCAACTCTATGAAAGATGCAGCCAGATTTACCTTTATGTTAGGTTTTGAACCGGAATAATCATAAAATTTACTGTATGAAAAAAGCCATTGTACTGTTTCTTATTGTTGTGTGTATTTCGCTTGTATCTAGCGCCCAGCAACGATATGCCATCATTGATACCAAGTATATTCTGGGTAAAGTGCCAGAGTACAAAGAGGCAGATAAAAAGCTCCAGCAACTGGGAGAACAATGGCAGAAAGAGATAGACGACAAACAGGCCGTACTCGATAAAATGTATAAAAACTACGAGGCAGAGCAGTTTATGCTTACCGAAGAGTTGAAGAAAAAAAGGGAAGATGAGTTATTTGTGAAGGAAAAAGAGGTGAGGGAATTGCAGAAGAAACGCTTTGGATATGAGGGCGATTTGTTCAAAGAACGCCAAAAACTGGTAAAACCCATACAGGATAAGGTGTACAATGCCATTCAAAAGATCGCAATTGCCAGATTTTATGATTTTGTACTCGATAAAAGTGAAGGAATTACCGTTATATTTGCCGACCCAAAGTTAGACAAGAGTGATGAAGTGCTGAGAGAGATGGGTATTAAATACTAGTCAATAAACAACAACCAATAAATTTCAATTCAATGAAAAAAATCCTTTTTGTGTGTGTGGCAATTGCTGCGGGCGTATTGTTCTCCAACAATTCGAGTGCACAAACAACAAAAATCGGGTACTTTGATGAGCAAGCTGCTCTTTCATTGTTTCCTGGCATCAATAAAATTGATACACTGTTAAACAGCTATCGGTTAGACTCTTTACAAGAAGAGTACAAATACACTGTTTCTGATTTTCAGCGCAGAGACAGCATCTTTAAGAAAGATTCTGCTACAATGCCTGCTAAAGCAAGAGAGTTAGCTACAAAAGAATTATTTCAATTGCGTTATAAACTGGTTAACTGGCAGCAGTACCAGCAGCAAATGGAAGAAGGCAAATACGAGCAGCTTGTAAATCCATATAGAATCAGAATTGCTGAAGCGCTTTCTGGTATTGTAGCTGAGCAGAAATACACCCTGGTATTGAAAGCAGAAACTATTTCTCCTTATGTAACTCCACCATTACTCGATAACCTTACTATCCGTGTAGCTTTAAAATTAAAGTTGCCATTACCTAAGGAAATTGAAGATGCCTGGAAAGCAGCAAGCGGCGGTACCGTAGCTCCTGCAAAACCTGTTGCAAAGCCTAAAGGATAATTATCCCGGTAATAATATTATTGAAAAAGACCTGTCTGCAAAGACGGGTCTTTTTTTGGTCTTATCTTTAAGGCATGTTAGCAAAACAGGCGCCGGTTGGCGTATTCGACAGCGGGTATGGAGGGCTGACCATATTAAAGGAACTGGTTAAAGAGTTGCCTGATTATGATTATCTCTATCTGGGAGACAATGCCCGTTCGCCCTATGGCTCAAGGTCATTTAATGCCGTCTACCAGTATACCTGGGAGGCCGTACAGTGGTTTTTTGAGCAGGGCTGTGAGTTAGTGATACTGGCCTGTAATACGGCCTCTGCAAAAGCCCTGAGAACCATTCAACAGAAAGACCTGCCCCTGTATGCTCCCGATAAACGGGTGCTGGGGGTCATCAGACCCACGGCAGAAATCATTGGCAACTACTCTTCCAGTAATCAGATAGGCATCATGGCCACTACCGGAACAGTCCAAAGCGAAAGCTATCTGCTGGAGATCCATCATTTTTTTCCGCAGGCCATTGTTACCCAGGAAGCCTGCCCAATGTGGGTGCCAATTGTAGAGAATGGTGAATACAACGGGGCCGGTGCTGATTATTTCATTCAGAAACACATCCACCATTTACTGGAAGCGAATCGTAAAATTGACACCATTTTACTGGCCTGCACCCATTATCCTTTATTGATACCAAAGATCAGGCAGTTTGTTCCTGCGCATATCCGGATTGTTCCTCAGGGTGAAATTGTGGCCCAAAGTCTGGCCGCTTACCTTAAAAGACACCCGGAGCTGGAAGCCAAATGCTCCAAAAATGGGCAAATTCGCTTCTGTACAACCGACTCCACAGTCGATTTTAACCAGAATGGGGCTATTTTCTTCGGAAAAGAACTGAATTCGGAGCATATTCTGTTGGGTCATTAGGAAAAATTTCCTAATTTTGCCGTCCTTTCACAAGCGGTGGTATGGTGACTACAGCGATGAAAAGAAACTATATTTTAGGGTTAGTAAAAAAATTTATCAATGAAACGTACATTCCAACCACACAAACGTCGTCGTAAAACCGTTCACGGTTTCCGTAAACGTATGGAATCTGCAAATGGCCGTAAAGTATTGGCAAGCCGCAGAGCGAAAGGTCGCAAGAAACTATCTGTTTCCAGCGAAAAAGGATTAAAATAAACCCCCAACCCTTCAATGGGGAGCGTATAATTCCCGTTACTGGGCAATTTATGCCGGGTTTGATTATATTAAGCTCCGTCTTTTGGCGGGGCTTTTTTAGTTTTGCAGAACATGAACAAGATCAACAGTTATTCCGGCAAAGAAAAACTCAAAAGCCGTAAGGCACTGGAAACCCTGTTTGCCAGCGGCAAATCTTTTTCTTCCTTCCCCATTAAAGTATTTTATACGGCACAGTCGAATGAAGCCGTTCTGCCGGCCGGGTTTTCTGTAAATGCCGGTGTGGGGGTAAGCTCGCGAAATTTTAAAAAAGCAGTTCACCGCAACCGGATCAAAAGGTTGTTGCGCGAAGTGTACCGTACACAAAAACAACCCCTGCATGAAAACATCCTGCAAAAGCAACTGGTTGTATCGGTGTTCTTTTTATATATCGGAAAAGAAATGCCGGAACATCTTCAGTTACAGGAGGCGATGGGGAAAGTACTGGAGAAATTCAGGGAGCGAATTTAAGGATCAGATTTCCTAACAGATAAACGGGTGAATAACTATGTGTGCCAACTGTGATCATACAACAAACCAACAAACCCGGTTCTCTCTGACACGAGCACTCGGGTATCTGTTGATTCCTTTCATTAAGGTATACCAATACGGGATTTCTCCGCTGCTGGGTCCTAAATGCAGATTCGTTCCTACCTGTTCACAGTATGGCGAAGAGGCACTGAAAAAATATGGCTTATTTAAAGGGGGCTGGATGCTCATAAAGCGCCTCGGCAGGTGCAGGCCTGGCGGAGGTTCGGGTTACGACCCGGTGCCATAAATGAGCGTCTGTGCCTGTTACTTGGGCGCAACGGTTAATGCCTGTAACTTCTGAATAGTTTCCCTGATTTCCCTGATGCTATAAAAGCGATAGATCTCCGGATCCTTACCGTCTACTTTTTCTGCAGAACGCATCTGGTGATAGGGGCCTACCACTTCGGCGGCAGCATTGCCGGTGATCAATACCGCCTGATTAGGCAGTATAAAATAATTGCGGTTAGCCGCTGAAATATTTTTTCCTTCGGTCAGTAACACCAGTGAATCTATTTTCTGTTTGAGGGATTCCTGCGTAATAACATTTTTTGACTGGCTGGCAGCAATGTAATTCTGGTAGCTGCCAATGATGGTATCTTTCTTTACATTCACTACATACAATCCGTTGGCGCTCATTTCTACAGTGGCTTCACCGGCAGGCGTGCTTAATTGAAGTACCAGCTTTTTGCTGTTAATGCCGACTACTTTCTCTTCATGTCCGGATCCGTCTTTAGATTTGATGGTACCCGCACTCAGGTCTATATCGGCAGCGCCTTTACTCATGACCACTATCGTTTTTTTATCTCCGGAACAGGCAGCAAAGCTGGCAATTGCAAAAAGGGCAAACAGTAATTTTTTCATAAATCAGTTTAAATAAAAAAAGCTCCGCCAACGGCGAAGCTCTAAATTACATTTTTTGGCTGAGTTTATTTAGCTGCGCTAAAACGTTCTGCAACTTTGGTCCAGTTTACCAGATTCCAGAATGCAGCCAGATAATCTGCTCTGCGGTTCTGGTATTTCAGGTAGTAGGCGTGTTCCCATACATCAGCACCTAAAACAGGTGTTCCCTTTACTTCAGCAACATCCATTAAAGGATTATCCTGATTAGGGGTAGAAGACACTTCCAGTTTGCCGTCTTTTACAATCAGCCAGGCCCAGCCACTACCAAAACGGGTCATACCTGCGTTGGCAAATTTTTCTTTGAATGCATCGAATGATCCGAATGCACTGTTGATGGCATCTGCCAGTTCACCGGAAGGTGATCCACCTGCATTAGGTGCTAGGCTTTCCCAGAAAAAAGTATGGTTCCAGTGACCACCGCCGTTGTTACGGACAGCAGGGCTGATGGTTCCGGCAACTTTCACCAGTTCTTCCAGTGATTTTCCTTCGTTTGGGCTACCTGCAACGGCTTTGTTTAAATTGTCTACATAAGCCTGGTGGTGCTTGCCATGGTGAATCTGCATGGTCAGCGTATCAATATGTGGTTCCAGCGCATCATGCGCAAAAGGTAAAGGGGCAAGTGTAAATGACATAATCAGCTATTAAATGGATGAAAATAATTGTTTATACAACAAATTTAAGGTGCATAAACTAAAGTTGGTGTTAAGGGCTCGATTTGTTTCGGAAATCGAAATCAGGCCTTTAAGACCGGAATAAATACAACGCTCGCTGCTGAGAAAATCTGGCCTTTAAGACCGGAATAAATACAACGCTCGCTGCTGAGAAATGCATTCCCTTATTGGCAGGTTAACTTATTCAAGCCTTTCTCAGAGGCTCGCTTTTGCATTTATTCTGGTCTTTTTAATAATAGGAAGATATTCAAGCCTTTCTCAGAGGCTTGCTTTTGCATTTATTCTGGTCTTTTTGATAATAGGAAGATATTCAAGCCTTTCTCAGAGGCTTAGTTTTTTAAATGCCTGCTTTTTAATTCTACAATCATCCAATGATCTTAATGCCATTGAAAATTTTTTCAATGGCAAGTGCAATTTAAGGGCGATACCTGTAATTGAATTACCGCTTAGACCTGAAAAAAGATTTCATTAAGAAAGCGCATTCTGCTTCCAGTACACCCTTCACCAGTTCGGTTTTAGGATGAAAGGGCCATTTTTCTCCGGTGATATGCCGATACCCGTTTTTTTCGTCGGAAGCGCCATATACAATACGTCCGAGCTTGCCCCAGTAAAGGGCGCCGCAACACATAATACAGGGTTCTACTGTAACATAAAGGCAGGCGTCAGGCAGGTATTTGCTGCCAAGAGAACCATAAGCGGAGGTAAGGGCCAGCATTTCTGCGTGAGCGGTAGAATCATTCAATAACTCTACCTGGTTGTGTGCCCGTGCAATAATGGTATTGTTTAACACCACGACTGCACCAACGGGAACCTCATCTGCCTCATAAGCCAATTGTGCTTCTTTCAATGCCTGCTGCATGTAGTAATCATCATTGAGCAGCTGCATTGGCTATAATTTTTTGATCGTGATATTTCTGTACCATACATGATCTCCATGATCCTGTAAAGATATATGTCCGGAAAATAGTCTTCCGAAATCGGGCTTGTCTTTAAACTTGCTGTTGGCTATCAGGGCTTTCCAGTCTGCATCTCCGTAATGTGTGGACACCACATTTACGCCGTTCAGAAAAAAATCGAGCTGGCCTTTGTTGCTGACGATGTCTACCAGATTCCATTCTCCCACTTTATTTACTGCGCCTTCCTTTCCTTCTATTAGATCATAAAGGTTTCCGGCGCGGTGTTTTTTGATTTTACCATCCGGATGACCATCGTTATCCAGCACCTGCATTTCGGGTCCGGTATGCCATACATTGTCGTATTTGGCAGGATTGTCCTGTACCCAGAAAATAACACCACTGTTGCCATTTTTAGCAATCTTCCATTCCAGTTTCAGGTGAAAATTTTCGAAAGAGGCATCAGAAACAAGATCCCCGCCTTTAAGGCTCTTATCGCTTGCGTCCATATGCAGTGTTCCATCTTCTATTTTCCAGGCTTCACCAGCGGTTGTTTTTCCGAACGTATGCCAGCCTTTAGTGGTTTTGCCATAAAAGAGGGAAATCCATTCACCCTGTTTGGGTTGTTCCGGTGAGAAAAAAAAAGAGCTGATCAATGCAATGGTTCCGGCAATAATTGGGTACATATAAATGCTGATTGGTTAGTGGTAGCTGATTA
>CALPNW020000061.1 GCA_943325035.2 Sphingobacterium thalpophilum
CCTTTATTGGCAATGGTCATGGAGATATTGTTGTTTGCATCTTTGGTAAAAGTGATCTCATCATCATAAACGCAAGCATCTCTTGAATTCGGATCTGCCGAATACCAGATGGGTGAAAAATCGGTAGCAGGTCCTACACCAAAATGACCTGGCGCATCTTTGTCAGTAACCCATGTTCTGGAAGAACCATTGGTTAAGGCAGCAATAATGTTCGCAGGAATTTCAAAAGCAACAAACACTTTGATCTTTTTGCTAATCGTTGAAACTGCTCCTCCGGTTCCTACCGCATTTACCGTAACGGTGAATTCATTAGTACCCGGTGTGCTGTATTTATAACTTATGGTTCCTGAAGGAACAACCTGCACTTTACCATCTCCAAAATCAATATTATAAGTAATTGCATTGGAGGATGTTGAAGTTATCAGTACCGTACCCGTTCCGTTACCATTCGGATTAGCCAAATCAACACCCGCTATAGCAGTGGTAAGTGTTAATGAAGAAGGTGTTTTAATTTCACCAAAAGTGAACTCTTCTTTCTGGCAGCTGCTCAATGTAAATAGAAAAGCAAAAGTAATAGCGATAATCTTTTTTATTGTAGTTGTCATGTTCGATCAATTTAAAAATTAATTAAGAATGATGTCATCAAACAGGAAAGTAAAATTAGGCGACCCGTCTCCTACTGTTCCCAATTCGAATATCAACACGATTTTCTGATAGGCATTAGAAGTATTGATGGCACTGAAATCGAAAGTCAGCTCTTCCCATGCATTTGCAGACGTAATAGTTACTTCTTTCTCAAAACTAATAGCCCCATTAGTCAGGTTCTCCACTTTCAACAGCACTTTAGCCCCAACCCTTGGAGAAAACACTTTCATTTTGAAAGTCTTTTTAACAGAAAAATCAATCGGATTGGACAATGTGATTAAGCTTCCTCCCCAGATCTGACCGGCAGATTTTTTCATTTTCCCCACCTTTGTACTCATATTACCCGTAACCATCTGTGGATTTGTTACTACTGTAGTATTTCCACCATCAAAATCAGTAAACGCATAGGTAAGTAATGTAGATTCAAAGGTAAGCGGCAAGGCTATTGTACCGGTTACATTGGCTGTAAGGTATTTAACATCATCCCAATAGAAAACCTTTCCATTTCCAGCTGTACCAAAATCAAAGAAAATAGACGCCTTATCAAATTTGTAAGTAGTGTTTAAAGCGGCTGTTCCGGTAGACTGATTTTTAAAATCGAATACCAGGGTTTCCCAGCTATTTGCAACTGTGGTAACTACATCGGTTTCCACTGATTTTGTATTATCATTATGATCTTCAATTTTCAGCTTGATGGTTAAACCTGCAGCAGGTGAGTATACTCTGACACTCATTTGAGAGGTGGTATTGTTTATCGGAATAACTGTAGCAAAACCAGTAGAGGTACCGATGGTTGTTCCGGCCCATGTTTCCGCACCTGACGGCTTGGTTGTTTTTTTAACTTTATTATTGGCATCAACCGGATCAGCAGCATCTACTGTAGTATTATTACCAAAATCCGACATAGTATAATTAACTCCACTGGCATCAAATGTTACCGGTAAATCAATTTGAGATATAGGCAGCGAATTAGCCAACTTTATATCATCAAACAGAAAGGTAAAATTGGCAGATCCGTCTCCGACAGTGCCCAGTTCAAAAATCAGTACAATGTTCTGGTATTGATTTGCTGTATTAATAGTTCTGAAATCAAAGCCAAGTTCTTCCCATCCGTTCGCAACCGTTGTGGTTACTTCTTTTTCAAAATTAATTCCTCCATTAGAAGCATTCTCTACTTTCAGCAGTACTTTAGCACCAGCTCTCGGAGAGAATACCTTCATTCTGAAGAATTTATTGGCACTGAAGTCTATTGGCGCACTCAGCGGAATTACGCTTCCGCCCCAGATCTGACCGGCACTTTTTACCATTTTACCCACTTTAGCGCTCAGGTTAATGCCATTCACCTGTGGATTACTGATCACAGATGAACCACCACCGTCAAAGTTATTAAACTGATAGTTCAGTGTAGGAGATTCGAATGTAAGTGGCAATAAAACCGGATCTACAATGGTTATCACTTTTGTAAATTCTGTTGTTGCTGCTCCGCCGCTTAGCGCAACAACTTTAAGGGTGTAATTTCCAACAGTTTTGTAAACATGACTAAGCGTTTCCCCTTCCAAAAATGAAACAGGTATCTCATTAACTGCATCCCCATAGTATACTTTAAAAAAGGTTTCATAGGTCGCTTTTGCAGTAACATTCACCTTGAAATTATTGCTAAGATCAATATCGGCAGTCACCACCAGATTTTCAGGAGCCTTGAATGATACAGTGAGTTGTTGAGTAGACTCGGTCATTTTACCGGTAACGCTATACCCGATAACTTTCACAACATAAGTTCCTTCGGGATAAGTATGTTGTATGGAAGCACCTGGTAAGACCTTTACCGCTGTTGCTGCACCATGCCCAAAATAAATTTCATAGGAAA
The DNA here is from genome assembly GCA_943325035.2 of Sphingobacterium thalpophilum. Classification (GTDB taxonomy): domain Bacteria; phylum Bacteroidota; class Bacteroidia; order Chitinophagales; family Chitinophagaceae; genus Sediminibacterium. The sequence goes on from CALPNW020000061.1 coordinate 2,513, forward strand.
CAGCACCTTCCCCATTAGGGGTGATGGTAACAAGACCTGTATTGTCTTGCGTAATATTAAAAAATGCAGCCAGTTTAGCAGGAGCTGAAGCCGTGTTAAGAAAAGAAACATCATTGTATTCCTTTTTGCATCCCAGTATCAGGAGAAGCAGGAAAGCTGTGCTTAAGATGTATTTAAATTTTTTCATGATTGATTTTTTTAAACAATGAATGATTAGTAACCGGCATTTTGATTAAGACCTGAAACTTCAATTTCCTGCTGTGGTATTGGGAATACTTCGTGTTTTCCCACAACAAAACCGGTAATTTTTGTAACCGCCTGGCCAGTTCTTACCAAATCAAAGAAACGATCACCTTCCATTGCCAGTTCCATTCTTCTTTCGTCCCAGATTGCCTGTCTCAGGGTTGTGCCAGTAGCAGATATATTATGCAGAAGATCCCCAAATGCCCTTTGGCGAACCCTGTTCAGATAGCCCGCAGCTTTACCATCATTCGGAGTTCCTGATCTGTTAAAGGCTTCCGCAGCCATTAATAAAACTTCAGAAAAACGGATGATCCTGAAATTGTTTAAATAGTTCAATTCTACCTGACCCGATGTTTGTCCCTTTCTAGGCAAATACTTCTGGTTGTACAATCCTGTATTTTTATAAGGAGCAACCTGATAGGTGATATTAAAAGTTGGATTAGAGGATTTGTATGTCTCAATTTCCAGGACAGTTACGGATTTACGCAGATCACCCGCGGCATAAATTGCAGCCAGATTCTGTGTAGGTAAATTAGTGCTCCATCCTGCAGCATATGGCATTGCAGATGAGCCATTCAGCCCCCTGATGCCACATTGTTGTATTGCATAGTTACCCTGACCTCTTGTTGCTCCACCCCAATTATAATAAGGAGAAGTATTGGAGTACTGAATTTCAAAAACAGATTCTGCTCCATTCTCTCCTTCTGACAGAAAAATGGACCCATAATTAGAAACCAGGCCGAATGCATTTGCATTGATCACGGACTCCAGTACTGTTGCTGCAGCATCAAACTTGCTCTGGTATAAATACACTTTTCCTAACAATGCCTGTGCGGCATATTTGGTGATACGTCCTTTTTGAGACTGACTTGCCGGCAACACTGCAATCGCATTCGTCAGATCCAGTTCTATTTGTTTATAAACATCCGCTTTAGCTGTTCTTTTCAGTGACTTTGACTCGGCCAATCCCAGCCTTTTATCAACAAATAAAGGAACATCACCAAAGAATTTAACCAGCGTGAAATAGTAATAAGCCCTGGTAAAATAAACCTCACCATAAAGCGCTTCTTTACCTGCAAATTCAACCTTTTCACCTGCCAGATTCGCTGCTTTGTATTGTACCATATAGTTAGCACGATTGATCCCTTCGTAAGCGGATTGCCACAATTCCGACAATGTACTGTTAACTGGAGTATGTGTATAATCATCTATTTGCTGAAGAGACAATACATCAGATGCATTTTCACCACCGGACACTGCATTATCGGAAGCAATATCTCCAACAGGAACAGCCTGATTGAGCCATTGCAATGGAGTATAAACACTCACCGCCATTGTGCGGTAATCGTTTTCTGATTTAAGATAGTCCTGCTCTGTTGTGATAAAGTCTTCGTGCGGATTATAATCAACCCACTTTTTACAGGACGTAATTGTGGTTGCAAGAACCGCCATCCCAAGTATTGTTTTATTTAACATTTTCATTGTAGTTAATTTAATGTTCAGGAAACTTAGAGTTTAATGTCAATTCCAAATGAATAGGTCCTTGCCTGTGGATATGCTCCACGATCAATTCCGGTGTCCAGAATACCTCCGGAAATCTCAGGATCAAATCCTGAATATTTGGTGAAAGTGAATGCATTTCTCACCTGTGCATACACCCTTAAACTGCTGAATATTTGCTTGCCCTTATTCTGAGGAAAGGTATATCCCAGTTGCAGATTTTTAATCTTCACAAAAGAGCCATCTTCCACATATCTGTCTGACACGCGGATATTACTGTTGGCATCCGTGAATGAGTATCTTGGAAATCTGGCATCATTGGTAGACCCCTCTCCTGTCCATCTTGCCAGCACATCTCTGTATTTATTAGTGTAGTTGGCATTCCTTTCATAGGCACGGTAAATATCATTCCCTATGGAAGCATAGGTAAAGATGGTCATGTCAAAATTCTTGTACGCAAGGTTGATGTTCCATCCCAGGGTAAAATCTGGAAAAGGATCACCAATCTTTGTTTTATCAGAAGCCGAAATAACACCATCCCCATTCACATCCGAAAAACGAATGTCTCCCGGCTGGGCACCGGACTGGGCAGGTGCTTTGATAATTTCTGCAGCATTCTGGAATAATCCGGCTGTTTTATATCCGTAAAAATATCCCGGGGTAAAACCTTTTTCAAAAACGGTAACACTCTGAGACTGTCCATTATAATAATATCCACCAAAGATTTTTGCCGTACCGTCATCATTTGTAGCAGTTACCTCATTTTTGGCAGTAGTGAATGTAACAGTGGTGCTCAGCTTGAATGATTTACTGAGAGTTCCCATATATCCGAATGTCATATCAATACCTGTACTTTTGGTAGAACCAATATTAGCAGTAGGAATTGGAACTGTCCCCAGATAAAGTGAAGCAGAAGGCGTGAACAATAAACCGTCTACTTTTTTCTGAAACAGATCCGCTGAAAGAGTGAACTTCTTTTTATAAAAACTAACATCGAACCCTAAGTTAGACTGGATTTGTTTTTCCCAGCGTAGTGTTGTATTTGCTGCAGATCCTACTGATGCACCTGAATAAAAAACATCTCCGAATGTATAACCATTGCTGTTGGCTGTTTGTCCGTAGCTGGGCCCGCCGGTAACTATTCCAACGTATTGTGGATTTACATTCTCATTTCCTATTGAACCATAACTTCCTCTAACTTTAAGGTAATCGAAGAACTCCGACTTAAAGAAACTCTCCTGACTAACTACCCAACCGAGTGAGCCGGAAAAAAAGTTGCCATATTTATTGTCTGCTCCAAAAGCATAAGATCCATCTCTGCGGGCAGTAAAAGATGCCAGGTATTTGTTATCGTAATCATAGTTGATCCTGCTGAAAAAAGAGAGATTCCGTCTAAAATACTGATAATAGTATCCTGTAACAGCATTGGTATTGGTGGCAGTGTTATTCCCAACTGCACCGGTAAAGTCGGCAAACTCCCATGAGTTAAAAGGCACATCTTGTCTGCTGGCTCCAGCCGCATTACCTGAAACCTTGGCCAGAGAGAAACCAAGAACGGTTTCAAAATGATGAACTTTTTTCAGTTCAAAATTATAATTAGCAAAGGTTTCCCAAGTATAATTAAAATTGCTTGTTTTTTCGTGAGATACACTATTGTGCTTTCCAACTACCGCAGAACCGTCCGCATTCATGGAATTATCTACGTTCAAAGGACCATAGAAAGCAAGAGGATTGAAGCTTTTTGCATTACCGTCGTATTTAGTATACCCAAAACGGGTTGTCAGCTTCAGGTCTTTAAATACATCATACTGAAACTCAAATTTTCCATAGAGCTTGGTTCCAGTGTTATTATTATAGGTATTCTCGAGCTTGGTAACCGGATTAAAGATCTCCGATAAAAGGAGATTACTGTACCCGAAAGTACCAACCGTATTAGGTACCGTGTTTAACAGTGATACTGTTGGATCAAAATTAATCGCACTCCCGATAATACTGTTAAAAGAATTTTCCTGAATACCCTTTCCATCTAACACAACAGCAGTTGTATTCAAAATAAACTTCAGTTTAGGAGAAAGATCAAAATTCAGGTTGGCAGAAAAATTGCCCCGGTTAAATCTGGATTTGTCGTTTCCTCCAACTATACCACCCTGATTTAAAAAACCGGCAGAAAGGAAATAAGACATTTTATCGCCTCCACCCCTTGCTGTTACATTATGGGTTTGAAGAGCCGCTTTTTTAAATATTTCATTTTGCCAGTTGGTACCTACGCCAAGTGTAGATAAATTCGGGAATATGGCACTACCGCCGGCAACCGCACTTCCTTCATTGATCATGGCACCATATTCACTTGCATTCAATACCCCAACTGTATTCATCACTTCCTGAACACCATAATTGCTTCCTATGACAATTTCTGTTTTTTGATTCTTTCTGCCCGATTTAGTGGTAACTACAATTACTCCATTACCCCCTTTAACTCCATAAATTGCTGTTGTGGCAGCATCTTTAAGTACGTTGATCGACTCAATATCATTGGCGTTAATGGAATTCAGATCAGTCAGTGACTGGGGAACACCATCTATGATCACGACAGGATCCGTACCGGAAAAGGACGGGATACCCCTGATAAGCACAGTTGGTTTGGAACCGGGAGTTCCACTCTGCACTACATTTACACCTGCAGCTCTTCCCTGCAGGATCTCCTCTGTTCTAACTGCCTTTACCTTTTCGATGTCTGCAGACTTAATGGTGGAGATTGCACCAGATATTTTAGTGATTTTTTGCGTACCATAACCGATAACAATCACTTCTCCCAGGTTATTGGCAGCACTTTGTTCCAACTCAACGGTCAGTACAGCAGTCTGAGTAACTTTATATTTGTATGGTTCCATCCCCATATTAGAGAAAAGAAGGGTTGCTCCTTTTTCGGTTGAAATAGAGAATTGTCCTTTTCCATCTGTGATGGCGGAAGTGGATTTACCTTCTACGGAAACCATGGCTCCAACTAGTATCTCCCCCGTAGTTTTATTTTTAAGGACCCCTGAAATGGAAAGTGCCTGAGCGAAGACCTGCTGAGAAAAAGAAAGCAGCAGGATGCCCATGCAGAGCAAAAAGATTTTTGACTTCATAGCAATCGTTTTAGTGGATAAATTATAGGTTACAGCATTGTAAAAATATTTGCTGCCCTCACAATTATGAAATAATACACCACTTCATTACTACATCACAAAATATAATTAATTGATTTATAGGCATATAGAACACATTATTACTACATCATCATTTTTTTATACATTTAAGAACCGAAAAAAGCTCCATTGAGAAAAGTCCTCCTATCCCTTTGCCTGCCTTTGGCCTGTTTATGCCAGAACACCATCGGCTTTCCCGATGTTATTAATTATTCGAAACAGCAATACAATGCCGGACTACAAAACTGGGATATTAATCAAGACAAAAACGGCATCATTTACGCAGCCAATAATGAAGGACTTCTTAGTTTCGATGGTAAGAACTGGAAGATTTATCCATTACCCAATAAAACGATCGTCAGATCGATAGGCATTGGCTCCGACAACCGTATTTATGTAGGCGGGCAAGATGAAATTGGTTATTTCGTCCCCAAACCAAATGGAGAGCTTGGTTATCATTCCCTTACCAACCTTATTCCAATGAAAGACCGGTCCTTCGAGGATGTTTGGGATATCGTATTCTACAAAAAATCAGCCTTTTTCAGAACTCCATCCAAAATATTTCAATTCAATAATGAAACCATCCTAACTCACAAAAGTTCTTCTGAATGGGTATTTTTAGGCTTATTCAGAAACCAGCTTTGTGCGCAGGATAGCCGTAATGGGCTTGTTTTATTTGATAATAATAGGTGGATCCCGTTGCCAATAAATAATCAGCCATTCAAAAATGACAATGTAACCGGAATTATTGAGACCGGCAATGACAGTACAGTAATTACTACCCTCAAAAGTGGATTATTTACTGTTGTAAAGGACCAGCTTGTGAAAGTACTTTCTCCATCTTCGGGTACTTTTGAAAATGACCGTATTTATGCAGCCGCAAAGGTAAGCAGGCAGTGGATTGCTCTGGCTACAAGCAATAGTGGAGTTTATATTGTTGATTTAAAGGGGAATATCATTCAACATATTTCAAGAAAAGAGGGACTTCAAAATAATAATGTCCTCAGTATTTTTCTGGATAAACAGCAAAATCTCTGGCTTGGACTTGATAATGGCCTTGATTTCATTGCTTATAACAGTGCCATTAAATACATTTCTCCTCAACTTAATGATGAATCGGGCTATACCGCACTCATATACAGGAATCAGCTTTACATGGGCACTTCGGGCAACTTATATCATGTGCCACTTCAACCCTTAAAAGACCTCAGCTTTAGTAAGGGTAATTTTATGACGGTAGAAAATACCAAGGGGCAGTCATGGAATCTTACTGTTATTAATAACAATTTACTGCTGGGGCATCATGAGGGGGCATTTCTAATTAAAAATCATATTGCAACTGCTATTACACGGAAACCTGGTTTTTGGAATTTTATTCCATTTTCTTCAAACTTTCCAGTTTCGGAAATAGTCAGCGGCAATTACAAGGGCCTTACTTTTTTTAATTATAAAAATGAACTGTTCTTGCCCTTTCCCGGACCAGCAGAGTTTAACGAATCTTCCAGATTCATAGCAATTGATACTGATAATAATATCTGGATTTCGCATCCCTACCATGGGATTTATAAAATCCAAAAGACAGCGAGTGGCGCATATATTTACACCGATTATACGACTAAAAAGGGGCTTCCCGCCACCTTAAATAATCACATTTTTACCATACGGAATGAATTGCTTGTTGCAACAGAGAAAGGTATTTTCCGGTTCAATTCCCTTAAAGAGCAGTTTGAAAAATCCACCTTTTACAATACACTGCTAGGTAATCAGAGTATCCGGTATCTGAAAGAAGACAACGAGGGGAATGTTTGGTTTGTTCATGAGAAAAATCTTGGAGTGATTGATTTATCGCAACAAGAACCCGCGGTTATTTATTTACCCGAATTAAACGGGAAAATGCTTAGTGGATTTGAATTTATTTATGCTGTTGATCAGCAGAATATTTTTCTGGGAGGTGAAAATGGGTTTTATCATATTAACTATGATAAATATAAAAAAGATAAACCTCAATTGAATGTATTGATCCGTTCAGTAAATCTCGTTAACGCTTCGGACAGCATTCTGTTTGGCGGTTATTCTAGTAATATTAATGACAGTCGGCAACAAATTGAAAATAACATACCCTCTGTTTCTTACAACTGGAAAACAATTCAATTTTCTTATGCTGCACCATTATTTGGAAATACCAACAATCTTGAATACAGTTTCAGAATGGCAGGATTCAGTAAAGAATGGTCGGCATGGACAAAAAGAACAGAAAAAGAATATACCAATCTTCAACCTGGCAATTACCGGTTTGAGGTAAAGGTCAGGAACAATCTGGGCAACGAATCTCCGGTAACAAGTTATTCACTAAAAATACTTCCGCCTTGGTATAAGTCAATATGGGTTTATATGGTGTACCTTATTTTATTTTTTTCAGGTGTATACACCCTTTATAAATGGCAGCAAAAAAAATTCATTAGCCAGCAGATCAGGCACAAAAAAGAGCAGCAGAAATTATTGTATATACACGACCTTGAAATTAGCAAGTCATCGTCTGAGCTTGTTACTTTACGCAACGAGAAACTGGAAGCAGATCTTAATTTCAAGAACACAGAATTAGCATCTTCTGCTATGCATATTGTAAAGAAAAGTGAGCTGCTCACCAGAATAAAGTCAGAGCTTGCACAAATAATCAAAAAAATTGATAATGAGTTTACGATCAGTGAACTAAAGAAGATGATCAAAGCCCTTTCAGAAGACGACAATATGGATAAGGAGTGGGATTATTTCACCAAGCACTTCGATAAGGTACACAGCGACTTCATTCAAAAGCTAAAAATAAAACATCCTGCCATCAGTAACAACGATTTAAAACTCTGCGCCTATCTTCGGATTAACCTTACATCAAAAGAGATCGCACAACTTCTGAATATTTCATTAAGGGGTGTAGAAATCAGCAGATATCGGTTACGCAAAAAACTGGGTATTCAATCTGAAGTGAACTTGTTTGATTATCTCCTGAATATTGGCAATAATACCTGAGCAATAAACAGTTCTACATTTATTTTTTAGCAGCCCGCTTGATTGGCTTTTTATATTTCTTTTTCATAACGTCCTTTCGGCTCACCTTAACATTGCGCTTTTGATTCTTAGCTGATTTTTCATGAAAGGCCGGGCCTGCTTCATCCTTTTTCTTAGGCTTGATGTAAGGGATCTTCATGTACACTTTCGGCTTCTCGTCTTCGGTTAATTCGGTGGAGATAGTGAGATCTTCCGGAAGCGGAAGTACGGGAATCTGGTACTTCATCAGACCTTCAATCGCCTCTTTACAAGGCAATTCTTTTTCTGTAGTAAAAGTAATAGCAATCCCTTTTTTATCGAAACGGCCTGTACGACCAATCCGGTGGATATAGTTCTCCGGCACTTCGGGTGTATCAAAATTAATAACATGCGTAACCTCTGCAATGTCTATACCACGGGCAACAATATCTGTTGCAATAATAAAGCGGTAATTCCCTTCCTTAAATTGCTTAACTGTGTTGAAGCGATGATTCTGTTCTTTATTGGAATGGATCACACCGGCCTGATCAGGAAATTTTACTGCCAGTTCCTCGAACAGCTGATCAGCCAGTTTTTTAGTAGCTGCAAATACCAGCACTTTGGTCATGGTCTGGTCTTCCTTTAACAGGTATTCGAGCAGGTTAACCTTTGTATAGAAATTGGGAACATCGTACCGTGTTTGCAGGATATTCTCTAACGGCGTTCCGGTAGGTGCTGCTTCAACCAGCACAGGATCATTAAAATAAGTTTCCATCAATGCTTCTACATCATCTGTAATGGTTGCAGAAAATAAAAGGTTTTGCCTTTTATCAGGAAGGAGGTCCATGATGTTCTTCAGCTGGGTTCTGAATCCCAGATTCAGCATTTCATCCATCTCATCAATCACCAGCTTTTTGATCATTTTTGTTTTGAACGCGGCATTCATGGCCAGATCAAACAACCTGCCGGGCGTGGCAACCAGTACATCCACCCCTTTCTCTAATTCTATTGTCTGGGTATTAATGTTAACACCCCCATAAACACCTGTTACTATCAGGCTCATGTGAGTGGTTAGTTTTTTTACGGTTTCCACCACCTGTGCTACCAGTTCCCTGGTAGGTACTACAATCAAAATCTGAGGGTCTTTATTCTTATCAAATTTCCACTGCTTTAAACAGGGCAACAGATAGGCAATCGTTTTTCCGGTTCCCGTTTGGGCAATACCACAAACATCTTTACCAGACATGGCAATAGGAAACACTTTGTGCTGAATAGTAGTGGGAGTAGTGTACCCCAGGTCGTCCAGTGCAGTCCAGAGGGCCGTATTTAATTTAAGGTCATCGAAAGTCATAATCCCACGAAGGTAGTTTAATGAGGGCAGGAATAGAAACTCCCTGCCCTTTTACCCCTTAATTTCGAAGTCACTTACCTATTGGGGAAGGATTTCTTCCAACTTAGCTGCCAGCATTTTGTGCATTTCCGCAGAATTACCAACAATTTTCAATATGTAATTACCGTTCTGGTCTACCAGGTACTTGGTTGGATACCCATTAATATCATATTCCTTCACAATATCCCTGATCTCCGGATTAAACAATACGTGTAACCAGTTGATCCCATCTTCCTTTACTGCTTTTTTCCATACGATTTGCTGGTCTTTTACAGATTTCCCGGACATCCATTCGTTGGATATGCCAATGATCTCCAATCCCCTCGACTTGTATTTTGCATACAGTTCCTTCATAGCAGGGTGACTCTGTCTGCAGGGAACACACCAGCTACCCCAGAAATCGATCAGAATCACTTTCCCTTTCAGTGCCGCTATATCCACCATATTGCCATCAATCCCTTCCTGGGCAAATGGAACTACCGGCTTACCTATGGCTGTTTTCTTATTGCCTTCAATCCTTTTATTTAAACTTATTGCAGCGTCGGAGTTCTTGTACTTATCATCAATTTTGCTAAACCTTTCACCCAGTTCTTCCGGATTCAGGATCAGAGTTAGCGTCTGTAAAATCAGAATGCTCGCAAATGCTTTCGGATTCTCATTGACAAATTCCACCCTCATTTCCTGGTTTTTCTTCCGCAAGGCTCTTACCTGTAAACCAATCTGGTAGTTGCCCGCAGTATCAGCCATTCTAGTTTTTCGGTTTTGTTCTTTTGTTAAATTCCAGATTTCAGCAGCAAAAGGCAGATCCTTCATCCGGAGCCTTTCATAGTTGGCTACTTCAGCATCCCGGCTCTGTATTTTCACCGCAAATAATTCTTTGGCTTCGCCCTCCATCAGTATTTCGGCATTATTCAGCAGAAAACGGAGTTGCGGCGGTGCCATAATTGCTTTACCCACCCGCAGATATAAGGAGGTATCTATTACCTCCATGATCACCAGTTGCGGCTCGGGCAATTCGCCCTTCCAAACGATCTGATCAGAAGCCAGCGGCTTTAACGTATCCACTTTATTCTTACCATTTTTCTGGTAAACTACTTTTACCGGATGATCCCCTAACCCTTTTAAATTCATTGTAACGGTAAATCCATTTTGCGCAACAAGGAATATTGGCAACAGGAAAAGTATAAAAAAAACTGTTTTTTTCATGATGGTCATTTTCTGATATTATTGGTTATCGGTCATCCCGGGATTAAGGTTCAAAATAGCTGGAGGAATTCTTAGTGTAAGTCTGGCAGGCGTAAGGGTGTAATTGGTTCCGTCGAGCGGGTGTGTTGCATCAATATTATTAAATGTTGCATCATTCGATAAACGGCGCATATCAAACCATCTTAATCCTGTACTGGCAAATTCCCTTAAGCGTTCGTCTAATACCGCTTTCACCATGGCGTCCTGAGTTACAGCAGCAACAGTTGCTTCTGCCAGCGGCATGCGTGTTTTACGGAATGTTTCGAGCTCCGTTTTAGCACCCGCTACATCACTGGTTCTTGCTTTGCACTCTGCAATCATCAGGTACAGATCTGCCAGATTGGGACCCCAGTTATAGGTTGTTGGTCCGTTTCTTTGCTGGCCGGGTAAACCCGGAGCAGCTATGGCATTTGAAGTACTGTTATTGTAGAAGAACTTCTTCCGCTGATCGTTGGCCGAGAACAAATTGTATACCCTTGCTTTCAGGTAAACTGTGTTTCTGCCTGTTGCCCAGTTAATACTCATTTGTTTCAGATAAATATTTTCATTGCTTACCGTTTGTGCAGGAAATTTACTTGCTCCCAGCCATGGCAATCCTGTTGTAGTCCAGGTAGGCATCAACGTATTATAGTTATACAATGAAAGGGGCAATGTATAATTAGGAACAGAATTTCTGCAGTTGTTCAATGCAATCAGTGCCTTGCTGTAATCGCCCATCCAGAAATAGGTTAAGCCGAGTAAGTAATAACCGCCGGTTTGAGCAAGACGGGCTCTGTTTAAAGTTTGAACGGGCAGATCAGGAATAGAGGCTTGTAATTCTGTCAGTATAAAATCATACACCTGCTGAACAGAAGCCCGTGTATAAGCGGCACCGCCTGCATCGGCAGTAACCACAATCGGAACACCGGCATCAGCAGCAGCAGTAGC
>CALPNW020000062.1 GCA_943325035.2 Sphingobacterium thalpophilum
ATCGGTGGCAACTTTTTGAAGGCGGTTGTACCGGTCCATATCATTCACCACCATCTCGCGTAAAATGGTGACTGTATTTTCTGCCTGCTCTTTAATTGGGTTGATGTATTTTTCCCAGGCTTTCAACCTGCTTTCCCTGACCATTTCTTTGGCTTCAGATTCAATATCAGCCACCTCATCTTCACTGGCAAGTCCATTTTCGAACATCCATTCTTTCATCTTCTTGATACAATCCCATTCTCTTTCCCAGGCAAGTCTTTCAGGTGTTTTATACCGCTCATGGCTACCACTGGTAGAATGGCCCTGAGGCTGGGTAACTTCTTCTATATGAAACAAAACCGGAACATGCGTTTCGCGAACGCGTTGAAGCGCTTCTTCAAAAACCTCACACATGCCTGCATAGTCCCATGCCTTGAGTTTATAAATACGGATACCATTGGTATCCTCCATTTTTTCCAACCCTTTTAATGCCTCGGAAATAGACCCTTTCGTGGTCTGAAAATTCTTAGGTACCGATATTCCATAACCATCATCCCAAACAAAAACGGCAAGAGGTACCTGTAAAACACCGGCGGCATTCATGGTTTCCCAAAAATGGCCTTCGGTAGTACTTGCATCACCGATGGTACAAAAACAAATTTCGTTTCCGTTATGACTCAGGTCTTCGAACTCCCGTAAACGCAGGCCCTGCCGAAAACATTTAGATGCAAAAGCAAGCCCGAGTGCCCTGGGCATCTGCGAGGCGGTGGGAGCCATATCGGCCGATATATTTTTTCTATTGGCAAGATCCAGCCAGTTGCCATTATCGTCTACTAATTTGGTGGCAAAATGCGCATTCATCTGGCGTCCTGCACTAAACGGATCATTCTTGATATCCGGATCGCCATAAAGTTGTGAGAAATACTGCTCTACGCTTGCCAGCCCCGAAGCAAACATGAAGGTTTGATCGCGGTAATAGCCACTTCTGAAATCACCCGGCTGAAAAAACTTGGCCATGGCCAGCTGTGCCACTTCCTTACCATCTCCAAAAATTCCAAACTTAGCCTTACCGGTAAGTACTTCTCTCCTTCCTAACAAGCTTACTTCCCGGCTTATTACGGCCGTCTTGTAATCTTCCAGAATGGTACTACGAAATCCTTCAAAGGAAAGCATATCATCTTTGTATTGAACAGAGGCAGGTGTTTCCATATGGCAAAAATAACATTAGCGGGTCAATTGACTAACAATATCTGGTGATAGTTTTATAGATACTTGTTTAAATCGTTAAAATCTCCTGATTTTATTCTAAGATAATTCTTTACTCATAAGATTATGTATTTTTATCTCCTAAAGACACTCTATGAAACAATTATTGTTAATAACTGCTCTTTTTGCAGTTACAACTGGTTTAAAGGCACAGGCTATTTCCATCAAAAATGAGAAATACCAGATGGGCAAGATCACTTATGGCAAGCCGGTTGAGTATTCAGTGGAAATCACTAATACCGGAAAAGACACGCTTACCATGGAAACTGCACGTGCAGGTTGTGGCTGTACCACCCCCAATTTTACACCCAATCAAAAATTCGGGCCAGGCCAAACCGTAAAAATATTGATTCAGTTCAATGGCAGCGTAATGGGCAATTTTACCCGTTTCACCGATATCATTTTTTCAGGCGGCCTCGTAAAACAGGTAAGCTTTAGCGGGGAAGGTGTTCAGGCGCCAACCACTGCACCGGCAATTTTAAAAACAAACTAAATAAACCCTATGAAATCATTTTTACTGGCATTATGCCTGATGAGTGGAATAAGCCTGTTTGCGCAGGCAGACATTTCCTTTAAAGAAACCAAACACAGTTTTGGCAAGATCAAAAAAAATGTACCGGCAACATATGTTTTTACATTTACCAACAACGCCAATAAACCCGTGGTGATTGAGTTTGCCAATGCAGAATGTGGCTGCACCAAGCCTGAATATGCCAAAGAACCTATTGGCAAAGGAAAGACCAGCACTATTAAAGTCACTTATAATGCTGCATCACCCGGTACTTTTAAAAAGAATGTGGATGTGAAATTTGCGCATTCCAATCAACCTTACACACTTACTATTGATGGTGAAGTTATTGAGCCAAAGAAATAATTAAAAGACATGTTAGCTATTAGCCAAAGAGGTATTGATATGCCTGCTTCACCGATCAGAAAACTGGTTCCTTTTGCAGAAGCTGCAAAAAAAAGAGGAGTCAAGGTTTATCACTTAAACATCGGACAGCCCGATATTGAAACGCCTAAGGCCATTCTCGACGCTGTAAGAAACAGTGATTTTAAAGTGCTGGAATACAGTCATAGCGCAGGGAATGAGAGTTACCGGAAAAAACTGGTTCAGTATTACAGTTCAGTAGGAATTGAAGTGAACCACCAACAGATCATTATTACTACCGGAGGAAGTGAAGCTATACAGTTTGGATTCATGGCCTGTTTAGACCAGGGAGACGAAGTGATCATCCCGGAACCTTTCTATGCCAATTACAACGGTTTTGCTGTTGCTGCAGGTATCGAAGTAGTGCCCATCACTTCCAGTATCGAAAATGGATTTGCCCTCCCCCCCATTGCTGATTTTGAGGCAAAAATCACTCCAAGAACCAAGGCCATTGTTATCTGCAATCCCAATAATCCAACCGGCTATTTATACAGCCGTGAGGAAATGGAACAACTGAAAGTACTGATCCTAAAATACAATCTCTACTTATTTTCCGATGAAGCTTACCGTGAGTTCTGTTACGGAGGTGAACAGGTAAGCGCTATGCATTTAACCGGAGTGGATGAACATGTGGTGATCATGGATACAATCAGTAAACGTTACAGTGCCTGCGGCGGAAGAATAGGTGCTTTTGTGACCAAAAATCAGCAAGTACTGGATGCAGTCATGAAATTTGCACAAGCCCGTTTAAGCCCACCGAGTTTTGCCCAGATAGCCGGAGAAGCAGCAATAGACCTGCCTTCGGATTATTTTGATACCACAAAGGCAGAATACCGTTCCAGAAGAGACTTGATTGTTCAACGGCTGAATGCAATGGAAGGAGTCTTTTGCCCTAACCCCGGCGGAGCTTTTTATGCGATGGCCAAATTACCAATAGACGATGCAGACAAATTCTGCCAGTGGTTGCTCGAAGATTTCAGTTTTGAAGGACAAACAGTAATGCTGGCACCCGCCACCGGTTTTTATGGAACACCCGGACTGGGTAAACAGGAAGTTCGCCTGGCATATGTATTAAATTTAAATGATATAGATAAGGCTATGGACTGCCTTGAAGCAGCCATCAAAGTCTATCCTGGAAAGCAATAGCGGATATAATATAATACATATTATATTTAATTCTATATTATGTTTTTGTTACTAATTGCTCTTATTTTTAGGTAAAATCAATTTGTTTTATTAAAATAATTGAAAAATCCATTGTATTTAGGATCTAGACCCCTATCTTTACGAAACAAATCTGAAGATAAAGACTCTCTTATAATGGCAAGCAATCGAAAAAATCCCCTCGTTTCTACGAGGGGATTACTTTTTTGAAATTACCTGGATTTAAATTGAATAAAAAAGCTTGAATTTCGTTATTACTCAGACTTGTCTATGTACAAACATCCCCACCCATCCAGCCCGCTGATAATCATCTTGCTTTACTGCACCGTCATTATACAGAGCACGCAAGCTCAGAGCTATCACGCATTAAACGGCTCTTCCTATTCCGGCGCAACCAGTATATTCAATAACCCGGCATCACCTGTAAACAGCTTGCACAAATGGGATCTTAATCTATTTTCATTCCAGATCAGCAATACCACCAATACCCTTTACGCAAATAATGTAAAACCTCCTTCGGTGAGTAATGGCAGCATTCAACTAACCCAGGGTGAACAGAGCAGATGGCTGCACCAGAATTTAGATATCAGTTTGCTGAATGCTATGTATAAAATAAATCAGCAACATGCTATTTCGGGTGGACTAAGGATCAGGACTTATAACCATTTGAAATCAGGGTCTGCTAATATGAATGATTCCATTACAAGCCTGAAAGAATTCCTGATTGGCAACAGAACGAACCCCGGTTTACAGGGATTCATGATTCATACCGGATGGCTGGAGGGAAACCTGAACTACAGCAGAATACTTCGTCAAACAGCAACAGGTAAATTGAGTGGAGGGATAACCCTCAGGATAATGAAGAATATTTCGGGAGCCTATGCAAAAGCAAAAAAAATCAATTACCTGGAAACCATTTACCCGTCAGACACAGCCTATTCACTTACGGATGGATCGGGATCCTATGCCTATTCCGCCAACTATGATGCAACCTCCACAACAATGAGTACTACAGAAAGCATCAAAAAAGTACTGACTGAAGCAAAAAGCAGCTTTGGGCTAAATGCAGGCATTGAATACCTGATTTACAATAAAACCACAGCAGAAGAGGATAACAATCCGGACTCGTACAGCTGGAAACTGGGTCTGAGTGTGATGGATATTGGAAGTAATCAGTTTAATACCAGCAATTTTTCAGGCCAGTTCAGCAACCCAAATACAGCAATCACCAATTGGGAGATTTCGCAAAAAATGGCTAATATCAATTCAGCAAGGGATATCCGCGATTCAATGGCAACCATTTTTAACACATTTACGGCTTTGCCTTCCACCTTCAGTATTGCCAATCCTACAAGATTGGTCATTAATGTTGACAGAAATATGGGGAACCATTTTTATATAAACGGACAAATTAGCCTGAATTTCAGGAGCACTTCCAATTTCAGCAAGCAAAATACCAGAGAATTAAGCCTGGTTGTGCTTACACCAAGATGGGAAACTGAAATATGGGGACTGTACTTTCCAATACAATACAATACCCAGGGCCAGTTGTGGATGGGCGCGGCTTTAAAAGCAGGCCCACTGGTTGTAGGGATGCACAATATTGGCCTTCTTAAGAAAGACCCATTACTAAACGGAGGAGGTTACCTGATGTTCAGTTTACATCCGTTTGGACAACGTAAATACGCGTCCAGACTGGATTGCGTAAACTAATTTTTATTCAGCGCTCTGAATATTTCCGGCTTGCTGGCCTTTTTTTCCATCAACGATATCAAAAGAAACCTTCTGGCCTTCTTTCAATGATTTGAATCCACCCATGTTAATAGCAGAGAAGTGTGCGAACAGATCTTCGCCGCCATCATCTGGCTTAATAAATCCAAAACCCTTTGCATCGTTGAACCATTTTACAGTACCGGTAGGCATAACTAAATTATTTAAGAGTTTAAATATACTATTTTTTTTAAGCTTTCACAAGAATTCTGCTCAGAGATTATTTTGGGGCAAATGAATTAAATTGAGGAAGCCACACAACTTTTTCAAAATCAACCTCGTAATCTATATAAAGCAACAAAAACCGAAGGGCTGGACGCTACCGCGAACAGTAGTAAAACCGCAGAAAATACATGATAAAAAGAGAACACACCGGGCAACAATCACTTCTAGGTGGGAGTCTTGTATGCGAATGACAATTATTATGCTAAGGTACTGAATCCGGCGGGTACCATAGTATGGGTTAAGTCTGAAAACCGGCCGAATGAAATACCAATAATAGTAAAATACCATATGCTAAACCGAAACAGACACAATATTTTCGGAACAATAGGACTGTCTTCTTACATTACAAATAGTGAGCATCTGGAATATGAAGAAGAGCTGAATGGTGTAACCACCAGCGAATATATTGAACTGGAAAAGAGAACGAGTAATTTTCTTGCCTCGGCCAATTTTAGTTTGGGATATCAATTCAAAATAAGAAATAAGTACCAAATCAGGATAGAACCCTATTTAAATCTACCCATTAAAGGGATTGGGAAAGGGGACGCTCCAATAATTAGTAAGGGCATATTCATTGGTCTCATTTATAATTCCCCAAAAAAAATGTTAAAGACAAAACTAAAATCAATCAATCTATTTGTTGGCATGATATTTCCTATATAAATGTCAATGGATAGATTTCTACTCAATTTTCACTTCCCAATTGTAAAAAATGAAAAAAGCACTATCCACACTGATACCATGCTGTATGGCATTAGTTCTGTTCACTGTTTCCTGTAAACATGAAATCCCTGCTTATTCGGAAGTAGATGCCACAACTCCTGTAATACCCGGCACAGGTGGAGGAACACCCCCCATCCTTCCAACCTTCAATTTAACACCCTGCAGTACCGACTCGATCTACTTTCAAAACGAAATACAGCCTTTAATAGCTTCCGGCTGTACCACTTCCGGTTGCCATGATGCAATTACCAGAGCGAGTGGAGTTGACCTGTCCAGTTATGCAAAAATTATGGGCTACGTTAGTGCAGGCAATGCAGGTAACAGCAAACTCTATAAAGTACTGATAAAAACAGGCAGTGAAAAAATGCCTTTGCCTCCTCTTCCGGCTTTTACCGCCGCACAAATTACCAGCGTTCAAAAATGGATCAACCAGGGTGCAAAAAACAATGTCTGCAATGGTTGTGATACTACTAAATTCAGCTACAGTGCAGCTGTTCTTCCGATCATGCAAACGAGTTGTATAGGATGCCATAATGCAACCAGCCCGGGTGGAGGAATAGACTTGTCTACCTTTGCACAGGTTAAAATATATGCGCTGAATGGAAGATTGTTCGGCTCCGTAAACCATACTCCGGGCTATTCAGTTATGCCTAAGGGAATCCCTCAGATGCCTGCATGTCAGATTTATCAGATTAAAAAATGGATTGACTCCGGATCTCCAAATAACTAACCCACTACCACAATATGAAAAAAATAATTTTCTCCCTGATGATATTCGGTTTCATCCTCCTTTTTAACTCCTGTTATTACGACAAAGCCGAATTGCTTTACCCTACCGGAGCGTTAACCGGTTGCGACACAACAGGAACCATTTCCTATACAGCTAAAGTAGTTCCCATCTTACAACAGCAATGTTACAGCTGCCACAAGGTAAGCGGTGGAGATGGTGGAATAAATATGAGCAGTTATGCAACCGACCGGGCTATTGCCCTCAATGGCAAATTATACGGAAGTATAAGTCATGCATCTGGTTATTCTGCAATGCCAAAAAGTGCCAGCAAAATGACTGCCTGCCAGCTCGCCACCATTAAAAAATGGATTGATTCAGGAAGTCCGAATAATTAAAACCACCCATTGTTAATACTATGACAACCAAAAAAAATAAAATTCAAGCATCCATACTGGTGGCAGTTCTTATAGCCATTGGTGGCGGCTTTTATGCCTACAAAGAATACAACAGAAAAGGGAATGACCTTGCCAACAGTAAACCACTGTTCAGCCTGGAAGCAACCGAAATCATTAAACAGTTTAACAGAAACGAACAAGCCAGCAATCAGCAGTACCTTTCTAAGATCATAGAGATCAGGGGACAGATCAAAAAAATAGATACCGACTCCAAAGGATCCAATACCATTGTGCTGGGAGACAGTAGTTCAATGTCTTCGGTCAGGTGCAGTTTAGATAGTCTGTACAACGGATCTGCTGCCGCACTAAGTATTGGGCAAACAGTTGCTATCAAAGGGCTTTGTACCGGATTTATTGCCGACGATATGGGTATTGGAGCTGATGTGATTCTGACCCATTGTATCACACAAAAAAAATGACCCGCTTTTCAACATAAATTCAACAACATGAAAAAAAACCTTCTTTTTATTGGAGTACTCTGTATGCTCACTTCGGTTAATGCACAAAACAGGTATTTTACCAAAACAGGCAAAATTGGCTTTGATGCCACAACGCCAAAGTCTCCGGAAAATATAGATGGGGTCAATAAAAACTCCACTTGTGTTTTAGACAGCAAAACCGGAGATATCCAATTTTCTGTTCTGATGAAGGGATTTGAATTTGACCGGGCATTGATGATGGAACATTTCAATGAAAATTATGCAGAGAGCGATAAGTTTCCGAAAACAGTGTTCAAGGGAGTTATTGAAAATAATAGCACTGTTAATTATACAAAAGACGGAACCTATCCGGCCAGAGTAAAAGGCAAACTGACTATGCATGGTGAAACAAAAGACATCAGCACAGAAGGAAAAATCAGCATAAAATCGGGCAAAATTGCAGTAGTAGCAGAATTCATTGCTATACTTGCAGATTATAAAATTGAAGTACCCCAACTGGTTGCAGACAAAGTGGCTAAAACAGCTAAAATAACTGTCGATTGCCTGCTGGATCCACTGGTAAAATAAATAATGCTCCACTCATCTGCAAACAACCAAAATGAATAAATTTTTTGCATACAGTATCATTCTGTTTACTTTATTACTATTATCATCCGGTATCCGTGCGCAGGAAAAAGACCTGCTGGATCTGGTAGACGACGGAAAGCAGCCCCACGAAATAGTAAAAAATGCGTTTAAATCTACCCGGGTGATCAATGGCCACTCAATAGAATTTCTTGCCCCCGGAACCATGGATTTCAGGATCCTTCACCGCTTCGGACAGTTCAACCAGGGTACCAGCAATTTTTTTGGATTAGACCAGGCCAGCATGAGAATGGGGTTTGACTTTGGAATCACCGGAAACCTTCAGATTGGAGTTGGAAGAAGTACTTTTAAAAAGGAAGTGGATGGTTATATAAAGTACGGACTACTCCGTCAATCAACAGGGGAACGCAGTTTCCCTTTTACACTCGCGCTGGTGGGCGGTGCAACGATGAATACACTTCCATTTGCCGACCCCACCATCAAGAATTATTTTTCGTCGAGAATGGCTTATTACGGCCAGGCCATTATCGGCAGAAAATTCAGTGATCGCTTAACCTTACAACTCTCTCCTACGATTGTACACAACAATCTGGTTCCATTGGTAAGCCAACCCAATGACGTTTTTGCTGTTGGATTTGGAGGAAGAATTAAAATGAGTAAGAGAATGGCTTTTACCTGGGATTATTTTTACAATATCAATGGCATAGAAGACGATGTGAATTACAATCCATTATCTGTTGGTGTGGATATTGAAACAGGCGGACACGTGTTTCAGCTACATGTATCCAATGCAGCAGGTATGAACGAAAGAGCCTTTATTACAGAAACAACCAGTAGCTGGGAAAGAGTAGACCTTAGATTCGGGTTTAATCTTTCCAGAATATTCCAGATTAAAAAACCAAAAAAATAAAACCTCAATCAAACATTATGGACAGAAAAGATTTTTTATCCAAGATTGGCATCGGAGCTGCATTTGCATTAACAGCAAGTTGTTTAGGTTCATGCAAAAAAGAAGCTACTACCCCATCAGTACCTGCTGATTTTACCATCAACTTAAACGACGCTGCGAATGCAGCACTGTCAACTACCGGAGGATACGTAATCAGCAATGCAGTAGTAATTGCAAAAACAGCTACCGGCTATGCCGCTGCTACAGTGATTTGCAGTCATGAAGGACAGCAACAGATCACTTACCGTGGAGCAAACAACCAGTGGTATTGTACTGCTCATGGCGCCATTTTTGATATTGCCGGAAAAGGACTAAACGCTAACGGATCAAAAGGATTAACCATTTATAATACCAGTTTAACAGGATCTACCTTAAGAATATATTCATAACAGGATAGTTACCTTTCAACGAAAAAAGCCTCTAAATAGAGGCTTTTTTCGTTGGTGACAGTTAATTTACATATACTATATTGTTTGTATAGCTTTTTTTGAACAAACAATTCTATACAGCATTAGTGAAATTGGTGCACCAGTGTACTATTAATGTAATACTTTGGGCTCAAAGTAATTCAATGACCTCCACCAAATTGTCTCCAGCCAATACCCTTATAAAAGAAGAAAGGCTTTATTCACTGGATGCATTGAGAGGGTTTGACATGTTCTGGATTATGGGTGCCGAGGAAATAACGCACGCAATCTACAAAGCAACCGGATCACCTGTAGCCAGAGTAATTTCAGACCAATTCACCCATCCCCAATGGAATGGATTTCATGCGTATGATCTGATCTTTCCATTATTTCTTTTTTTGGCGGGAGTCGCCACACCCTATTCTGTTGGCCGTGAACTGGAGAAAGGGAAAAAACGCAGTGAGCAGCTGCTTCGCGTTATTAAAAGATCTATGATACTGGTATTGCTGGGAATATTTTACAATAATGGTTTGGCAATACTGCACCCCATACAGGACATCCGTTTTGCATCTGTATTAGGCCGTATTGGAATCGCCTATTTATTTGCGAATATTATTTATTTGTATGCAGGCCAGAAAGCGCAAATGATCTGGTTCTGGGCACTGGTAATCGGGTATTGGCTAATACTGAAATTCACCGCAGCACCAGGGTTTTTACCCGGAGATCTTACGATGGAAGGGAATTTTGCTTCCTACATAGACCGCTTAATTATTCCTGGCAGACTCCATAAAGGCATACATGACCCGGAAGGGCTTTTTTCAACCATACCGGCAATCAGTTCAGGATTGTTAGGAATAATGGCAGGAACATTACTTAAAAAAGGGGGGCAGAGTAAACAACAAAAAACAATTTATCTGGCAGTTACCGGACTTTTTTTGCTGATACTGGCACAATTATGGAACCTGGATTTCCCAATCAACAAAAATCTGTGGAGCAGCTCATTTGTAATGCAAACTGGTGGTTGCAGCCTGCTTTTGCTAGCCCTGTTCTATTATATCATTGATGTACTGGGATATACCAAATGGGCATTTTTTTTTAAGGTCATTGGTATGAACTCTATTCTCATTTATATATCCGAAAAATTGATTGACTGGGAGTTTAGTACCAAAGCCGTATTTGGTTGGCTGGGACAATTGGCAGGCGAGCCAATCAGGATAGTTATACTTGCAACAGGATATGTGCTCATTAAATGGGTATTCCTGTATTTTTTACACCTTAAAAAAATATACCTGAAAGTATAAACACAAAATCTCGAACAAATTCAAAAGCTCAAAAAAGACCAACTATCCAATAAATGAAAACCAATAACCAGCTGAATGCTGAACTAAACCCTATACTCGACTTATCACTGGATATCGTTGAAATTGCCAACAAAAAGCATACTAATATTTATCAGTAATTCAGCCACTCCTATTTTCGGTTATTCACCGGATGAACTGACTGCTCATTCTATTACTGATATTGTTCATCAGGATGATCAGGAAAATACCATCTCTGTTTTTTTAACGATCCCAGCTCAACAAAAATTATCCAATTTTGAGAACCGGATTGTAAGAAAAGATGGCACAGTCATTAATATGCTGCGGAACTTCCGCTGGGACGAACAAACAGAAGAAATCTTTATCGTAGGAAAGGATATTACGGAAAGCAAGGCATTAGAAAAAGAGCGGCACTTAAAAGTGATATTGAATTAACCAGTGAAGCCGGAAAGGGAACAACAATCAGACTGACTATTCCTTGTTAAATGACAACTAATAATCAGGCCCGATCAATATTGGGCGGGCCTGATTATTTTATATTCTACCTAAAATAAATCAACTAATCTCTTTCGGAAAATCAGCCCCTTCGGTTACCTCAGCCCAGGTATCAAAGTCATGTTTTAATTCATCGAGCTTTAGTCTGGCACCTTTAAGTGCAGCGGCACCCAATAATAAACGGAGTGGCGGATTTTCTGCTTCGGTTACTGCAATCATTGCTTTAGCAGCTCTCACCGGATCTCCCGCCTGAAGACCGCTTACTTTTCTGATATCGCCTTTGTTTTTTTCTGCAGTAGCTGCGTAATCATCTATTTTTATCTTGCTGTCATTGGCAGAACGTCCAGCCCAGTCTGTACGGAATCCACTGGGGGCAATGATAGTTACTTTAATACCCAAAGCACCAACTTCTTTAGACAAAGCTTCACTTAAACCATCTACCGCATATTTGGTGGCATTATAAAATCCAACTCCCGGAAATGAACGCAGGCCACCTATAGAGGCAATATTTAAAATATGTCCGGTTCTGCGCTTGCGCATAAACGGCAATACCTCCTGGGTAACCCTGGCAAGTCCAAAAACATTGATCTCAAACATTCTACGAACTTCTGCATCCTCGCTTTCTTCAATTGCACCAAAATAACCTATACCGGCATTATTTACCAGTACATCAATCTGTCCAAAATGCTGAATAGCGGTTCCCACTGCAGCAACGATCTGCTCCGGAACGGTCACATCCAGTTTTACTGCAATAGCAGTTTCCGGATATGCAGCAACAATATCTTCCACGTCTTCTGTTTTTCTGGAAGCCACTACAACCTGGTATCCCTTAGCCAATACTTCCTGTGCCAGTGAACGACCAAACCCAGTAGAGCATCCCGTAATCAACCAAACTTTTTTCATAATTATTTTTTAATCCCATTTATCCTGCAAGCAAAATGCCAGCGCCAAAGGTTATGGAACTGCAAGATAATCGTTTATGCCGAAACAGGTATCGGCAACAGAAGGCAGATTGATTAAAACGCGTGAATTAATTTACGCGTTGCATAGTTACGATTACGGAGGGAACAGAGGGCCTAACCGGAGCTGTTCGTGCGTCCGTTTTTTGAATAGTTATATTAATATCCGGAGTACTCCAGATGATTTCCAGGTATTCTCCGGCTAGAAGACTTGACAGAAGATTCCAGGAAGCCACTTCCAATGCTCCGGTTCCGGTGAGGTTAAAATCAGTTGCTGAATTAGGAATATCTATCCCGTTTTTCCTGAACCAGATTGTAACAAAATCGGTACCTGCGTTACTTTTCTTTATTTGTGCCGAGAACTGCAAATTATAAACACCTGCATTAGCTACTGTAATTCGCGATCCACTCTCAATACTAATCCCATGTCCACCAAGTTCTGTTGTATTCAATAACATCGGTGTAGCTGTGTTTAATAATGCAGTTTGGGTAGTATTATCAGCAAACAAGCCATAATCAACTCTTGGAGGTATATACCCCAATGCATCATTTATATCAGATGTGCTGAGTGGAGATGAACTAAGCAATCCGGAGCTGTTATTCCTGATAATTCCGGGAACAACCAATGAGCTTAATGTAGTTGACCCACCCGAAACAAGATTGCCGGCAGTAATAGTTCCTGCAGAGAAATTACCGGAAGCATCTCTCTTCACTATTGTATTGGCCGTATTCAGATCAGTACCGGTTCCACTTAACACACCCTCCACATCAATATTCAAATTAGCTCCTACTTTAACACCTCCTAAAATAGTAGATGAAGCAACAGGCAAACTATATGCAGCGGGCTTGTCGGTAAGATCATTGTAACTACCGCTAAATAGCGATGGCCGGCTAGTGAGATCCAGATAACTACCGCTAAATAAAGCTGGCTTATCTAAGAGATCCGTGTAACTGCCACTAAATAATACTGGCCGGTTCGAAAGATCCAAATAACTACCACTAAACAAGGATGGCTTATTTTTAATGAAGTCAAGTTTTGTATTATCCAATTGAGTCCAATCACTCTGAAGCTGAATTGTAGAAGCAGCTCCACTTAACACACCATCGGCATTAATGGTCAGATTAGTACCTACTTTAACACCTCCTAAAACAGTGGAAGAAGCAATTGGCAAACTATATGCAGCGGGCTTGTCGGTAAGATCATTATAGCTACCACTGAACAACGATGGCCGGCTGGTAAGATCCAAATAACTACCACTAAACAAGGATGGCCGGCTAGTG
>CALPNW020000063.1 GCA_943325035.2 Sphingobacterium thalpophilum
CTCAATAAAACAGGTGATATCACTTTGTTGAGGTAGTATTCATTGTTGACTCCCTATCCGTATAAATACGGTTGTTTTTGAACCAATAAAACTTCAAATTGCATGATTGTCCAATTATCAATATCCATATTTTATGAGTAACCCTATCCCATTGCAACACGGCATCAATATGACCGCTTTGTACAGAATTGAAAAGGAAGAAATTTTACTTCCGGAATTTCGCGAAAAAAACGTTTTGGCTATATCTGAAACCTTTAGCAGAAAAAGTATCGAAGACTTACTGGCTAAATCAGGTTGTGAGAAAATGCGTATTTATTATGGAATGGACAGTGATTTAAAAGTGCATGCCATTTTAGTAGCCGTTAATGCCAACGATGAAGATATTCTCCCCACTCCCAGCCTGACCCTTACGGAGGAGGAACCCTATCTTTGGGACAACGCCAGAAGATGCCCGGATGATTGCCCGCCGGTATCACCTCTTAATCCCTGATTGAACGAAACAGATGAACTATACATTAATAGAAATTCTTAGTTACTTCATTGGAATAAGTGTTTTCATCAGTTTGATCAGGTGGAAGCACATTCAACAACGCGATTATTTTTTTATTGCATTTTTATGGGCAGGGCTTTTGAGCGAGGTCATAGCAACTGTATCTATTGACCTATTTGGAACCAATGCCGTTGTAAGCAATCTTTATACACTTATTTCAGCGGTGCTGCTCATTTTGCAGTTTAACAGATGGGGCTTGTTCAAAACAATCCGGCAGTTGTATGTATGGTTAATTGGATTGGTAAGCCTGGTTTGGCTTTGGGAAAACTTTATCTATTCCAGTATTTTTGCTTTTGGTTCCTATTCCGGAATTGTAACCAGCTTTTTGATTGTATTGATGAGTATACATATGATCAATGGTTGGATTAGCCAGGTACAGACATCGGTGATAAATAATCCTGTTTTTTTAATCTGCATTTCACTTATACTTTTAAATACTACCCATACTTTGGTTGAAATATTCTGGATCTATGGATTAAATGCCAGTAAAGATTTCAGGCAATCCATTTATAGAATCATTACTTACGTTAACTTGTTGGTTAATATTCTTTACGCAATAGCAGTATTATGGATGCCCAGGAAGAAAAAATTTATCTGGCAGTAATCATTTCGGTATTGGTGGTGGGATCAATTCTTGCCTATCTGTCCATTATTATATTTCGTCAGCAACGGAAAACACTGGAATTGCAAAAAGCCAATGCTATTGCAGAAATCACTGCTATGGAGAAAGAGCGGGCCCGTATTGCTGCCGATCTGCATGATGACCTTGGCCCTGTACTTTCTGTGATCAAATTCAGAATTGACGGTGCTACGCCCAATAATGTAGAACCGGAAATACAGACTGAACTTAAAACAGCCAGTAAGGAACTGGATGAAGTAATTGAAAAATTAAGGGAAGTAGCCCACAATCTATTGCCGGCGGTATTACAGAAGAAAGGCCCCATACCAGCCATTGAGGATTTTATTTATCAGATGGGCTTCCTGAATGGGTTAAAAACAGACATCGAATATCCATCTGCATTAACCTTTCGGGAAGACCAGGGGATACAGATCTATCGTATTGTTCAGGAAGCGGTCAATAATTGTATTAAACATGCCGGTGCTACTAAAATGCAGATTATTTTCAGGGAATACAAGGACCATGTAAAACTCTTCTGTCAGGACAATGGCAAAGGCATTGAAATTAAGGATAGCTATCCTGTACATAGTGGAAGGGGGTTGCAGAGTATGAAAAACCGGATTGAATTAATGGGGGGAAGCCTGAACATAGAATCCAAAATGGGCGTAGGCACCATCTTAATATTTGAAATACCCGTCAAATGAGTCTTATAGGAAGCCCTGTTAGAATTGTAATTGCAGATGACCACCAGATTTTCAGGGAAGGCTTTAAGCTTTTGCTGAAAGACCAGCATGAGCTGGAGCTGGTGGGTGAAGCAGACAATGGGCAAACATTATTGGAATTGGTTAAAGGGAAGGCTCCGGATGTGGCATTTGTTGATATCAAAATGCCCTTAATGGATGGGATAGAAGCCTGCAAAGCCATCAAAAACAACTATCCAAATACCAAAGTGATTGCACTTTCTATGTTTAATGATGATTACCTGATTCTGGAAATGCTGGAAGCCGGTGCATTGGGGTACCTGCTCAAAAATACCAATAAGGAAGAAGTCAATCATGCAGCAAAAGCGGTTCATGAAGGCAAAAACTTTTATTGTTCCAGTACTTCCGTTAAACTGGCCAAACTGATTGCTGCTAAACGGTATCAGCCTTATAACCGTAAAAAAATAATAAAATTATCCGGCAGGGAAACCGAAGTGCTGCATATGATTTGTGAGCAACTGATTAATAAAGAGATTGCTGATCAATTAGGGATCAGTACCCGAACCGTAGAATCTTACCGGGAAGCCTTATTACAAAAAACAGACTCCAAGAATGCCATTGGCTTAGTGGTCTATGCTATAAGGAATGGTATTTATAAACCGTAGTTTTTTAATGAATGACTACTGGCATTCTTTGTACCAATGGTCACCGCTAAAACAGCCCCGTATTTATACGGGATTTGGGCTATTGTATTTTATTTATTTTTGTAAAATTGAACCATTTCCTGAATGAATGGTTTGAATTTTTACACTCCCCTGTAACCTTTAAAATGGCATCATGCCAATTAAGAACGACAAGCAAACAGGGGTCAGTCCTCCTACTTTAGGTATGCCCAGAACTATTCCTGCAGGCGTCATCATCTTTAGAATCAGTTACGTTGATGCTAATAATAATGCTGTTGACCAATTTCTCCCCAATTCAGTTAATTTCTCAACAAAGGTGTTGGCGGGAACCAACAGGATATCTATGAAAATACATGGCAGGTTTAATTCGGTATCTATAAAAACCGGCAATACGGTTATTGATCAACTGCATTATGCATCTGCTATACTAAATACCTTTTGCTTTAATATTACATTGAACCACTCTACAGACTATGTTATTCAGTTGGATTAGCAGCTGCTTATAATGGATGAATACCGGATCCGCGTAAGTATTGAATTAACCCTTTCCCGCCGCCAAAAACAGATCCGTATTTATACGGGCGATCGGTGGAAAATCTGGCAAATAATTGCTGAATTCAATTTTTTTTTTTTAGATTTAATTTATAACCATTCGGTCCCCCAATTATTTCATAAAAGGATCAATGCCAATAAAAAATTACCAACCAACAGGGCTTATTCCCCCGACCTTAGGAATAGGGGAAAGTATACCCGAAGACGTTACAGTATTTAGTATTATTTATAAGGATCCTAATAACAAGTACCTGGTGCAATTTTTCCCGAATCCGTTTAATTTTTCAGCAAGGGCAGCAGCCGACATCAACGACATATCTATTAAAATATATGGCAGGTTTCATTCGGTGTACCTAAAAACCGGCAATACAATTATTGAGCAACAATATTATGTATCGGAATTACAAAATACCTTTTACTTCCACCTTGTATTGAACCACGCTACCAGCTATGAAATCTATCTGGATTAGTATTGCTGTTACCATTTTCCATCACCATCCAGCAGGTTGCCCAGACCACCTAACAGGCTTCCTTCTTCTTTGCGGGTGCCAATGCCATATTGCAGGATTCTTCCGGCCAGTCTGCTGATAGGGAGGGTCTGGATCCATACGGTTCCAGGTCCGCTTAAGCTAGCAAAGAACAATCCTTCGCCGCCAAAAATGGTATTCTTGATACCTCCTACAAATTGAATATCATAATGAACACCGGCTGTAAATCCTACAATACAACCAGTGTCTACTTTCAGCATCTCGCCGGACTGCAGGTCTTTTTTTATCACGTGTCCGCAGGCATGCAAAAAAGCCATTCCATCGCCCTGAAGCCGTTCCATAATAAACCCTTCTCCGCCAAACAACCCGGTTCCCAGTTTTCGCTGAAATTCAATACCAATGCTTACCCCCTTTGCTGCGCAGAGGAATGCATCTTTCTGACAGATCACATTGTTGTTTAAAGCAGATAGGTCCAACGCAATTATTTTTCCCGGATAAGGGGATGCAAAACTAACGCGGCGCTTTGCATTGTTTACGTTGGTAAAAGCGGTCATGAACAGGTTCTCGCCCACCAGTACCCGTTTGCCGGCATTGAGCAATTTCCCCAGAAGGCTGTTGTTCTGTTGCTGGCTGCCATCACCAAACATGGTTTCCATGGTAATGCCGTCTTCCATCATCATGAAGGCGCCCGGCTCTGCAATAGCTGTTTCGTTGTAGTCTAACTCTACTTCCACATATTGCATCTCTTCTCCGAATATCCGGTAGTCTATTTCGTGGTTTTGCATTGTTGTTTATTTTGAAGGTTTCATAACACCCATCCATACTTTTTTACCTTGTAGTTTTTTTACGCCAAACATAATTCCTACTGTGATAAAGAAGAATGGTCCGAGAAAGCCCAGTAAGGCCACAAATTTGGTTCCGTAGAATCTTTCCATCGGACGTCTCAGTCTTTCAGAGATCAGGTACATACTTGGTACCATGATCAGCGTAAGGAAGAAGGAGAAGATCAAACCAAAAATAATGGTCCAGCTTAAAGGTCCCCAGAATACCACACTGTCTCCGCCGATAAAAATCTTTGGATCGAGGTGCTGGAACATAGACACAAAGTCTATATTAAATCCAATGGCCAGCGGAAACAAACCGAGTATGGTTGCAATAGCAGTTAACAATACCGGTATAATTCTGATTTTACCAGCCTGTATTGCGGCTTCGCGGGTTTTATACCCTCTGCTCCGCAGTTCATCCGTGAATTCAATCAGCAGAATTCCGTTCTTGATCACAATACCTGCCAAACCAATCACCCCAACACCTACCATGATGGTAGCCATAGACATGCCCGTTAGCGCATAACCCAGGAATACCCCAATAATAGAGAAGAAGATTTCAGTTAATACAATGAATGGCTTACTTAAACTATTGAACTGTAAAACAAGAATCAGAAATATGATCAGTAACGCAGACAGCATGGCCATTCCAAGGAACGACATTGTTTCGGCCTGTTGCTCACTTTCACCGGTTTGTTTGATGGTTACATCGGCCGGGATCTCTGTTTTAGATTTAAAGTCTGCAATTTTTTTAGCCAGTTCTGCATTGATCACCGGTGTTAATGACGGATCAGTAACAGCAGACTGTATCTGAATCGTTCTTTTCAGGTTCTTGCGCTTTACGCCACCTGTTGTATTGGTATAGTCTACAGTGGCAACACTGTTTACCGGAATCTGTTTGATATTTCCGGAAGCGAAGTCTCTGTAAACGATCCGCATATTCATCAGGTCGGCAATATTATTTCTTCTCAGGTCCTGATAACGAAGCTGAATCTTGTAATCGTCTTCTCCTTCCTTCAGTTTACTCACTTCCTTTCCAAAAACCGCTGTTCTCAGTTCCATGCCTATTTGTGCAGTGGTTAAACCCTCTGCTAAAGCACGTTCGCGGTCTATATTAATGGTGATCTCCGGATTGGTCAGGTCAATATCCATCAATAATTCCTGCACCCCTGCAATACGGTTGGTGTCCAGGTGATTTTGCAGTTCATAAGCCACTTTGGAGATTGATTCAAAATTATCGCCACTGATTTCAATATTTACGGGAGGATCCGTTGGCGGGCCTGCATCTTCCTGGCGTACTTCAATGGATGCACCGGGTATGCCGGTCATTTCTTTCCGGATCGCCTCCAGATAAGGTGCACTGCTCTTACCGTGTCTTTTTTCAAATTCCACAAAGGAGATCTGAATTCTTCCCAGGTTAGACCGTACACTTCTGTTATTGTCTCTTGGGTTATTGGCACTTACTGCAACGTTGGAAATCACACTCTCTACGATACTTCCTTTTACTTCCGGTTTATTTTCATCCCCCAGAATTTTATATACCCTGTTCTCCAGCACCCTTACTACAGAATCGGTGGTTTGTGCCTTTGTTCCGATAGGCATTTTTAAATATACATAGGCAAAATTCGGATCTCCGCTCGGGAAGAATGGCTTGGGGTTATCGCGTAGTATCAGCAGTATCAATGATACCGGAAACAGCAGAAACAAACCTACCATCAACCATCCCGGTCTGTGGCGAACCAGAATCCAACGCAATAATTTTTCATATTTATTCATGAATCCGGGCAATAATCTTTCCTGGAAAAAGTGAATGATCGTACGGAGTACAAAACGTTCGAGGATAATGAGGATGTCAACAAAAATCAACAGGTTGCCAAATCCGTTCCAGCCGGCAAGATTAAAGAGAATACCGAATGCAAGCAATGCCCAGAACCACCATTTTTTAAAGCAGGCATTTCTTGGCTCTTCAAATTCACGGCCTTCTTTTTTCATGAAGCTGACTGCAAAAACAGGGTTGATGATAAATGCCACGATCAGTGAAGCCGTTAATGTTAAGATCAGCATGATCGGCAGATAGATCATGAATTTACCAATCATTCCCTTCCATAATAGAAGTGGAAAGAATGGCGCAAGTGTAGTGGCCGTTCCTGCTAACACCGGAATGAATACTTCTCCTGCGGCTTCCTTGGCCGACCGGGTAATTTTTACTTTACCGTTGTCGAAGATCCGGTGTGTATTTTCTATCACTACAATGGCATCATCCACAATAATTCCAAGACCAAACAGTAATGCAAAAAGTACAATGAAATTGAGTGTAATCGGAGAACCTGCAATAAAATCTCCCAGCGGAAGAAACAGGAATGCAACGAATACGGAAAGCGGAACACTCAATGCCACAAAGAAGGCGTTGGTAACACCCATAAAAAACATCAGGATCAGCAATACCAGCACAAAACCAATGATGATGGTATTCACCAGTTCATTGAAAGAAGTTCTTGTTTTTACACTCTGGTCTCCGGTGATCACCACTTTGATGTCTTTCGGAATATCCTGAGATGTTTTCATCTCTTCCACAATCTTTCTGATACCATCTGCAGTATTGATCAGGTTTTCTCCTGCACGTTTTACCACGTTCAGGGTAATCACGTTCAGGCCACCCAAACGGGCATAGCTTTCTGTTTCTTTTACCGTATCTACCAGCTCGGCAACATCTTTCAGATAGATTGGTGCGCCTGAAATATTTTTAACGATGATATTTTTCATATCAAATACGCTGGTGAACTGTCCTTTCACTTTTATATTGCGCTTCATAGAACCTACTTCCACCAGGCCTGCGCTGATGTCTCTGTTCTCGTAGTTCACTGCATTTTCAATATCTCTGAAAGTCAGCTTGGCTGCTTCCATTTTTACCGGATCCACATTAATCTGAATCTCTCTTTCCGGAGCACCTACAATTTCTGCACGGTTCACTTCTTTCATTTCTTCGAAGCGGTCCTGCATTTTATCGGCGATCTGTTTCAGTTTAACTCCATCGTAGTTGCCGCTGATGTTCACGAACATGATGGGCATGTCGCTGATAGAAAATTCCTGAACACTGGGTTGTGAAGTAAGATCGGTAGGCAGATCGTCCTGTGCTTTGTCTACTGCATCTTTCACTTTCTGTTTGGCAAATTCCGGTTTGATGTCTGTATCAAATTCCACAACAATCAAACTGAAATCCTGCTGTGAGGTAGATTGTATTTTTTTTACTTTAGCACCACTGATCGATTTCAGTTCTTTTTCAATCGGGCGGGTAACCAGGTTCTCGATGTCCTTGGGTGAATTACCAAAGTACACGGTACTGATAGAGATGGTGGGAACCACAATATCCGGGAACTGCTCTTTGGGCATGGTATTGAATTTGTTCAATCCGTACAGAGAGATCAGTATGGTAATAATATACACCGCCGTTTTGTTGTCTACCGCCCAGCTGGTTGGTTTAAACTCTTTGAATTTTTTGGCCATGCCTTCTATGAAAGTCTTCATTTGCTATTGTTTAAAGGAAGCATTGTCTGCCACCTTAGTATGGTATTTATTTTCCTAAAACAGTCACCTGCTGACCATCATAAATATTCTGGTACCCGCTGGTGATCAGCTGATCATCTTTGCTGAGGCCCGATTTTACTTCTATCAGTTGTCCATAAAGTTCTCCTACAGTGATCGTTTTTTTACGGGCCACCAGTTTTTTTCCTTCCTGTACGGCTAAATAAACATATTTACCATTTTCATCCGATTGTACGGTATTTACCGAAATCGTTATTGCGTTAGCAGCTTCGTAATCCTGAAACTTCAACTGAGCCAGCTGGTTAGGACGAACGGAAGGATCGTACGGTATTTTTACTTCGGCATCAAAACTTCTGTTATTGGCATTGATGGCGCGGCTGGTAGTGGCAACAATACCCGTAATGGTTTTGTTGATATCCGGGAAATTGATCACTACTTTAGAACCTGCTTTGATCTTTCCGCTGTAGGTTTCCGGAATTTGTGTAATTACTTTAAGTCCGGCAGTGCTTACCAGTTTAATCTGTGGTGTTATGCCGGCTAAACCTGCAAATATTTCTCCTACGCGAACATTCAGGTCATCTACAACACCAGTTACATCTGCATAGATGTTGCTGGCTTTCAATTGCTCCTCTGCTACTTTAATCTGTTCTTCACCTGCAGCCAGTTGTTTCTCTAAAGCGTTTACATTGTTTTTTGCAGAGATATATTGTATCTCTGTTCCTATACCGTCTTTCCATAAGTTGCCCTGCCGCTGATAAATATCTTTTGCAAAATTTAATTGAGTTTTCAGTGTCTCCAGGTTTTTCTGAGCAGCATATACAGACTGTCTCATCACTGCATCGTCTAATTTCAGCAGCAATTGACCCTTTTTAACCTGATCGCCTTTCTTAACATAAATGGCTCTTACCTGACCCGGTCCCATTCTTGGTGATACATAAGAAACGTTATCGGAAGTAATGCTTCCCTGAAGATCTATATAATGTGAAAAGGTTTGCGTGGTTACAGGAGTAATACCTACCAGTTTAGCAACAAGGCTGCTCGAAGAATTACTGTCCAGTTTAGCAATCTCTATCTGCAAAGCGGCCATTTTGCCGGCAATTGCATTGTGCTCTTCCGTTAATTTTTCCAGGGCAGCTTTTTTTTCTGCCAGTGGATTTTCATTTTTAGCATTACCTCCGCAGCTCATCAGCATGGTTGCGGCAGCGGTAAAAGTAATGAAGTGTTTTATTGTAAACATGGTATATGATTTAGTGGTTATTAGAGTTTTCCGGTTGCAGTTAAATAATCTATTCTGGCAATAATGGCATCGTAGAGTGCGCTGATATAATTGGTTTGTGCTGTTTTAAGATCTACATCAGCAGCGTTGATTTCTGTATTGGATCCAGAACCAATTTCATATTTCTTCTTTGTTTGTGTGTATACTTTTTCGGCCAGTTCCATATTGCTTTTCTGGAAGTCCATGGTTGCAACGGCTGATTTATATTTTAAGCGTGCCTGCTCTACTGCATTGTCAATACCAAGCTTTAAATTCTGGAGCTGGTTATCCGTATTCTCCAGATCTATTCTTGCTTTTTTTACACGGGCATCTTTTGCAAAGCCGCTGAAGATGGGAACAGACATACTCAATCCGATATTGGAAGAAGTAAACCAATCACCTTTACCAAAAAAATTGAATTCATTCCGTTGGGCCACTTTACTGTAAGAAGCTCCCAGCGCAATGGTAGGCAGATAGCTTAGCTGATAACGTTTAATATTGTATTCGTTCAGCTGTTTGGCAGAACTCAGGTATTGAAAATCTTTACGGTCTGTATACTGGTATCCGTCTGCATCTAACAGGTCTCCCTTGATTTTTCCGTAATTCAGAGAATCAGTTAAAAGCAGTGTATCGGCAACGGGCATACCCATGAGTGTTTTTAATCCCATATACCCGATCTCAATGGTATTGGTGGCTTTTAATTTTTCAGTTTTCAGGTTGGTCAGCTGAACAGCAATTTTATCAATATCAATTCTTTCTGAGAAACCATTTTTATATAAAATACGTACATCGTTATCCAGTTTTTCAAGCCTGCTGATATTGGCATCGATCAGCTGAATCATTGTTTTACTGGCCAGTAACTGGTAGTAGATCTTGTACAGATTAGTTTTGATGGCCTCTTCGGTAACCGCTGCAGCATTGTTTTGAAACTCAATGGAAGCACGGCGTGCCTGTAAGCCTACAAATACCTGACCATCAAAAAGCAGTTGTTGCAATGAAACGCCTGCACTTGCACTGTATTTGGTTCCAAATTGAGCCTGGATATATCCAAAGTCTCCGGGCATCCTGATCGGGTTGCCGTTCCCGTCTTTTACACCCTGGTCTATCAACACCTGATAGGTAGACGGAGAGATGAAATTGGGTAAAGTTTGAACTGCCACATTCGGAAAATGCTGCGCTCCTATATTACCAGCTATAGTAGGTAATGCTGCCGCAGTTATTTCGCGGTTGGTTTGAATCTGGGCCTGAATATTCAGTAAGGCATTCTTCACCTGCACATTGTTCTTTTTTGCGTAAGACACCGCTTGTTCAACGCTGAATTCAAAACGCTTATTGATTTTTTGTGCCTGTAGGTTGTTAACCAGGAATGCCAAACAGAGCAGTCCTGCTATTTTGGAATTGATGCTCATATATTGGTAGTTTGACTTTGCTTTTTATATTTCAACAGTTGTTTCTGTCCCTTGGGTGTGCAGATTCCGTAGAGAAAATTTTCCATTATTTCCATTTCAACCTGCAAGAGGGAATACTTGCTGAGGTTAAATATATCCGGATTCATTCCGATGAAAATGCTTTCAATTCTGAACTTTGCCAGTATATCTACATTAAGGTCCTCTCTGTAGAATTCTTCTTTTTGTCCTCTGCAGATATTGTTTCTGATCATTTCATACAAAAACTTGTTCTTGAACTCAATAAATTTATTGAAAGGGCCAGGATGGTATTTCTGCATATCAAATATTACAGCAGGATTCATGGCAGCCAGGGTGGTCTGCATCATTTCCATTGCCATGAACATTTCATGAACGGCATTTTCGCTGGATGCATTTTGTCTGGTACACTCTGCAGAGTTTTGACTGATTTCTTTTTGCAGTACTGCATCTACCAGGCTGTCTTTATCGGTGTAGTACTGATAGATGGTTTTTTTACTTACACCCAGATTAGAAGCAATATCGTCCATGGTAACACTCTTCGTTCCGTAGCGGAAGAAGAGCTCCTGGGCTTTTTGCGTTATTCTTTGTTCCATAGTGTAGTTAAATTAGGGATGCAAAACTACGGAAACTATTTTCGTTACCAAAGTTTCTACAATTTATTTTGATTAATTTTTCGTTAACCTTCAAAATCCGGGATGACCGGCTTCTTTCAACTATCAGATTTTTATAGCATCTTGCAGGTTATACCAACTGCCTAGCCGCCTTTTTATGAGTTTCAGCGGATTTTTAAGACGTTTACTGCAATATTTCTTTCAGGGCCTGATTGTACTGGCTCCTATAGGAATTACCATTTGGGTAGTCATCAGCTTATTTAATGTGGTAGATGATATTCTGCCCAATATTATCCGGGCTTTTGCGCCTGCACTCATTAAGAAAGATCCAGACGGCAACCTGATTAAGGTACCGGGTCTCGGTTTTCTGGTGGTAGTAGGGCTGGTACTTACAGTAGGTTGGCTTTCTTCCCTTTTTGCCATCAATAAACTGGTAGGGCTCTTTGATTCGGTGCTGGAAAAAACGCCTGGAGTAAAGTTTATTTACACTTCCGTTAAAGATTTTCTCGAAGCATTTGCCGGCAATAAAAAGAAATTCGACAAGCCGGTACTGGTAAATGTGGATTCAGCCGACGTTTGGCGTATCGGATTCATTACCCAGCAAAGTTGTGCGGAATTTGGCCTGCAAGACCATGTAACCGTTTATGTTCCTCATTCTTACGCTATTTCAGGGATAACCTATATGGTACCTCTAAGCCGGGTAAAACCAATCGATAAAATAGGAGCAGCCAATGCCATGAAGTACACGGTTTCTGGCGGAGTCACCGATTTGCACGATGCACACCAATAAATAGCTTGGAGGAGATTACCTTTGCTGCATGGTCATTGCAGTTAACGCCATTTTTTTTCAGAAAGATCAGTTAGAAGGCTATGGCCATTACGCCAGAGAAATCCTTTGCAGGGTGGCAAAAGCCCATCCGGAACACGAGTTTGTATTGGTTTTTGACCGTCCGTTCAGTAAGGAGTTTTTGTTTGCCCCCAATGTAAAAGCCATCCAGGTGGGGCCTGCAGCCAGGCATGTTCCTGCTTTTTTATTCTGGTACAATATCAGCGCACCCACAGCACTCCAAAAATTCAAACCTTCTGTTTGGGTTCAACCATACGGTTTTTGCAGTTTAACCACTAAAATACCTCAGTTGCTGGTGATTCACGATCTGGCATTCAACCATTTCCCCAATCAGGTCAGCTGGCACCAGCGCTGGCACTACCGGGTTTTTACCCCTTCCTTTTTGAAAAAAGCTGCCCGTATTGTAACTGTTTCTGCCTTTTCACAAAATGACATCGGGCAACAGTATCCTTTCACCGACAATCGCGTAAAAGTTATACCAGGTGCGGCCCGGGAAGGGTTTGTGCCCATTGGCCGGGAAGAGAAAGAGCAGGTAAAAAACAGCTATGCCGGCGGTTGTGAATATTTTCTTTGTGTAGGCGGAATCAGCCCGAGGAAGAATTTATTGAACGTGCTGAAAGCGTTCTCCCTTTTTAAAAAATGGCATAAAAGCAATATGAAGCTGGTGATTGCTGGCAGACTGGCCTGGAAATACCAGGATTTTCTCAATAAGCTCAACTCGTTTAAGTACCGCGAAGACGTGGTACTTACCGGATACCTGGCCGATGAGGAACTTCAAAAAATAACCGCAGCAGCCTATGGACTGGTCTATGTGTCCGATTTTGAAGGATTTGGTTTGCCCATTGTAGAAGCCATGCAATGTGGAGTGCCTGTAATTGCCGGGAATAATTCCAGCATGACCGAAGTGGGCGAAACGGCCATTTTGTATGCAGATCCGCAAAATCCAAAGCAAATTGCCGAATACATGCAGTTGCTGTACCGCGATGAAAAATACCGCCAGGTTTATGCAGACAGAGGCCTGGAAAGAGCTAAGACATATAGCTGGAACAGATCCGCTGAGGAATTCTGGAAGGAAATTCTGGCAACAGTTGCTGTTTCGTCTTAGTTTTACAACCTTAAAACAAACCGTTCATGAAAGAGTCGAGTATTAAAGTGGATATTATTTTAGACGAACATAAAGTTCCGCAGAATATTGAGTGGGCTGCCAGCGACAGTACTGCCGATATGAAGCAGCAGGCCAAAGCCATGATGCTGGCATTCTGGGATGGAACCGATAAAAGCGCGCTGCGGATTGATTTATGGACCAAAGAGATGATGGTAGATGAGATGGCTGATTTCTTTTACCAGACCATGATGGGCATGGCA
>CALPNW020000064.1 GCA_943325035.2 Sphingobacterium thalpophilum
GTTGAATTTGTGATTTATATCAATATGCTCACCTTTCCGGTAAGCGCCATTGGCTGGACGGCCAGTATGATTCAACGGGCCGCTGCTTCGCAAAAAAGACTGAACGAATTTTTAGACATCAAACCTGCCATCACCAACCCGTCTGATACAATACCAGCAGCCGTTTTAGGCGGCTCCATTCATTTTGACCATGTAAGTTTCACTTACCCGAATACAGGCATCAAAGCCATTCAGGACTTCAGTTTAAACATACAGAGTGGAGACAAGGTATTGATACTCGGGAAAACCGGCAGTGGTAAAACCACCCTCGGACAATTGCTCATGCGTTTTTACGAACCGGATTCCGGAAGCATCACCATCGGAGACCGCTTGTTAAACCAGATTCCCTTGCAGGAACTTCGCAGGCAAATCAGTTATGTACAACAGGATGTATTTTTGTTTAGCGATACAGTTGCCGACAATATCCGCTTTGGAGTTGCAAAAGACACTTCCATTGAAAAAGTAATGGAAGCTGCCCGTTTTGCCAATGTAGACAAAGACATTATGGGTTTTGAGCAGCAATATGACACATTAATAGGAGAAAGGGGCGTTACACTTAGTGGTGGGCAAAAGCAAAGAATTTCCATTGCCCGTGCTCTGATCAAAGAACCGGAGATTATTCTTTTTGATGATTGCCTGAGCGCCGTAGATGCAAAAACAGAAAAGGAAATCATACAGCATCTCTATGGGTACCTGCAGAACAAAACAGCCCTGATCATTACTCACCGTATTTTTGCCGGTTTCAATTTCGACAAGATCATTGTACTGAAAAACGGATATCTAGCCGAAATGGGTACCCATGAAACCCTGATGGCCAGGAATGGTTATTATTCCGAACTCTACCAGCTTCAACTTTCCGAAAAGACGGAATCAGAGGCCTGATTTAAACGGAAAGAATTGCCTTTTTAAAAATTTCAGCTTTATTTTGGTAATTCCGAAACATCCCTATATTTGTAACACTTAACAAAGCTTTAACCAAAACATTTAATTGTGGAGTACGAGAACAACGAAAAGAAAATGGAAAGTGTTTACAGCACCAGAATACGTGCTGGAAAGAGAAGAACTTACTTTTTTGATGTAAGGGAAACCCGTGGAAGTGATTATTACCTGACCATTACAGAAAGCCGGAAACGCTTTGATAATAACGGGTATGACAGACACAAGATCTTTTTATACAAGGAAGATTTCAATAAGTTTATCAAAGCACTTGTTGAAGCCATTGATTATGTGAAAACAGACTTAATGCCCGATTTTGACTTTGATGCGTTTAACCACGAATACAATGATGCTGAAGGAGAAGGAAACGGTGAAGGCGGATATGCTGCAGCTCCTGCAGCAGTTGCAACGGTTGTAGCCGAAGATGCTGCTACTGCTGAAGAGCCTGCTGTTGCAGCGGAAACTGAACCAGAAATATTAACACCTGCACCTGTAGTTGAAGAAACTCCGGTGATCAATCCAACTGCTACTGAAGAAGTAGACAAATGGTAATAATTTTCGATTGCTTGCTTAAAAAAAATACCCACGAATTTCGTGGGTATTTTTATATCATCTAAAGAAGGAGCTTATTGCTTCTTCTCAGTTGTTTTAATGGTCATTTCCACATTCTTTCCTTCATTCAGAAAGGTGGAATATTTCTTCGTAACCTCTGCATCCAGTTCTACTCCGTTAACGATGATTTTACCATCCTTCACTTCTACTTTAACATCATCACCAACAGCAAGACCTGCTTTTTTCAGTTCCTGAACCAGGGTCTGCAATTTTTCGCCGTTTGCGGTAACTGTAACCGATGTTTTTGTAGAATCATTTTCGGTTTGTTTGATGGTAACTTCTACTTGCTTTTGCATTTTAACCGCCCCGGTAGATGGGTGCAGGTGAGCCAGCGTAGGAGCTATTACCAGAGAAACAATCGACATTAATTTGATCAGGATATTCATGGATGGTCCTGATGTATCTTTAAATGGATCTCCCACTGTATCACCTGTAACAGATGCTTTGTGTGGTTCTGATTTCTTGTAGTACATCTCACCATTTATTTCAACACCTTTCTCAAAAGACTTCTTGGCATTATCCCATGCTCCACCAGCATTATTCTGGAAAATTCCCATTAGCACACCACTAACAGTTGCTCCTGCAAGGAATCCACCCAATGATTCA
Organism: Sphingobacterium thalpophilum; assembly: GCA_943325035.2. Lineage (GTDB taxonomy): Bacteria > Bacteroidota > Bacteroidia > Chitinophagales > Chitinophagaceae > Sediminibacterium. The sequence continues at coordinate 2,194 of CALPNW020000064.1, forward strand.
GGTCCCATTAAAAAACCAATCAGCAATGGAGAAATAATGGTGATCGCACCAGGTAACATCATTTTCTTTAAAGAAGCTTCTGTAGAAATTGCCACACACTTATCGTATTCAGGCTTTCCTGTTCCTTCCATAATACCCGGTATAGTTCTGAACTGGCGGCGAACTTCTTCTACCATTGCCATTGCTGCTTCACCTACCGCTCTGATTGCCAGAGAAGAGAAAATAAATGGAATCATACCTCCGATAAACAGGGCAGCTAAAACATTCGCTTTGTAGATATCAATGTGCTGATTATCTGGCATAGCTACACCAACAAATGCAGCAAACAATGCCAACGCAGTTAAAGCAGCAGAAGCAATTGCAAAACCTTTACCACTTGCTGCTGTAGTATTACCCACTGCATCCAGGATATCTGTTTTTTCGCGTACATCGCTTGGTAACTCACTCATTTCTGCAATACCTCCCGCATTATCTGCGATAGGTCCAAAAGCATCAATTGCCAGTTGCATACCTGTTGTTGCCATCATACCTGCTGCAGCAATTGCCACACCGTATAAACCTGCACAAAGGAATGAACCATAAATACCACCTGCCAATACTAAAATAGGAAGGAAGGTACTTTCCATGCCAATTGCAAGGCCACCAATAATATTGGTAGCATGACCTGTAGCAGACTGACGGATAATGCTCATCACCGGACGCTTACCCATAGCTGTGTAATACTCGGTAATGATACTCATTAAGGTTCCTACAATTAAACCCACTGCAATAGCACCAATTACACCGTTTCTGGTGAATTCAACACCACGAAGGGTCATTGTTTCAGGCAATACATATCCAACCAGAAAATAACATACAATAGCAGTTAAGATCATTGAACCATAGTTACCCATGTTCAGTGCTTTTTGTACAACAGCAGTATTCAAGCCCGCTGTTTCGCTGATTCTTACAAAAAAAGTACCTATGATAGACAGGATAATTCCTATACCTGCAATCAACATTGGCAATAAAATAGGAGAGAGACCACCAAACTGATCAATCAGTCTGGCACCATTTGGTCCGGTAACTTCATTACCCAGAACCATTGTAGCTAAAACGGTGGCAACATAAGAACCGAACAGATCGGCACCCATACCAGCAACATCACCTACGTTATCTCCCACATTATCCGCAATTGTTGCAGGGTTACGTGGATCATCTTCAGGAATACCAGCTTCTACTTTACCAACTAAATCTGCACCAACATCGGCAGCCTTGGTATATATACCACCTCCAACACGGGCAAACAAAGCAATACTTTCTGCACCGAGTGAGAAGCCTGTTAACACTTCAATCGTGCGCAGCATTCCTTCCGCATCACCATCAGGAGAAAAAAAGTGTTTTAACACCAGAAATAAACTACCCAGTCCTAAAACCGCCAAACCAGATACACCTAAACCCATTACAGAGCCTCCGGTAAAAGAAACATTCAACGCTTTGCTTAAGCTTGTTCTTGCAGCTTCTGCAGTACGAACGTTGGCCTTGGTAGCTACTTTCATACCAATATAACCTGCGGTAGCACTGAATACAGCACCAATTACAAAAGCAATAGATATACTCCAGTGACTGGTTTCATTGGTTTGAGCCATAAAACCCAGTAATAAAGCAACAATTACCACAAAGTATCCAAGGATTTTCCACTCAGCTTTCAGAAAAGCCATAGCTCCTTCAGCAATATAGGTGCTGATTTCTTTCATCCTGGCATTCCCTGCATCCTGTCTGGAAACCCAGTTAAATTTGATTAACGTGTACAGAAGTCCGATGACTCCCATCGCCGGAACGGCATAAAACAGTAGATTGTTCATAAGCAAATGTGTCAAATGTTAATTTGGTTCAAGATCGCAAAAATAGGGTTTAAACCCATTTAGTGCTTAAAAACGTATTGATAATGAATTTATTATTCCTCCAGCAAAGTTGTATCCAATCTTCCGGTAAAAACGGAACTCATATTTCCGGCAGACCAGATGTTCTTATTGAACTTATTACCCAATATAATTACAGTAGCGGTATCATTCACTAAACGCCTGAAAACAGCATTATTGCCATGCCACCAGCCATTATGGTAAACAATGGCTGGATCTGGGGGCTTGATGAATAAATGCCAGCCAAGTCCATAATTTTTGTAGCCCCTTGTTTCATTACTCAACGGCTCATAAGAAAGTGCAAGCAATTGAGTACTGATAAATTGTCCCTGGTAAAGGGCATTATCCCATACTAAAAGGTCTCTGACGTTACTATATATGTTTTTATCGCCATATATGCAATCCAGTTTTTCCAGCGGGAACGGTCTTTTATTGTAATTATAGGATGGAATGTAGCTGGCAGTATCCTTAATACTGAACACATAGCTGTCTTTCATTCCAAGGGGAGTGAAAACACTGTCCTTCATGTACTGCGGGTAGGTGATACCGGTTATTTTTTCAATGACCAGTGCCAGCAGGGCATAATTGGTATTGCAGTAACTGTATCGGCGGTCCGGAAGGGACTCAACCGGAGGGCGTATTTCGTTCAGGTAACGCAATACGTCATAATTGGTACTAAAGCCCGTAATGCGAACCGGATCTTTAATATACACGGTGTATTTAATCCATTTACCTCTTTTGTTCTTTTTGCGGGTAACATAAGAACGGGTACCCGCCATAAAATGGTCGTATTTGGGCAATCCACTACGGTGAGAGAGCAAATTTTTTATAGTAATGCCCTCGTAAGGAAATCCTTTCAGGTAATTGCTAAGCGGATCATTGAGCTGAATCTTCCCCTGTTCCATCAACCGTAAAATGGTCATAGCAGTAAAGGTTTTGGAAACCGATGCTATATGAAAAGTGGAGGAGGCCGTGATGGGTTCCTGGGTTTTCATATTAATAACCCCTCTGTAATCTTCAAAAACGATCTCCCCGTTTTTGGCCAGAATAATTCCTCCGCTGAAACCGGTTCTGATCAGTTGCTTTTCATATAATGGCTGAATCAGGCTGGCGTAATACTCTTTTTCTTTATTGGATACAGACGTAAAATGCACTATTTTTTCATTTGGCCCGGAATCCACATTTTTTTCAGAAGCGGAGCTGCAGGACATGAGTAAAAAAGCAAGTACAGGAATTATCATTGATGGGTACATTAATATTATCTTACATGGAACAAAGTGCAAATATAAAGGCTGTATACCCAGAAGCCAACTCAGGTGGAAAACTAACAGCTGCATGTGTACACAAATAACAGTTAATTTGCAATTATGAGCATCAAAGAAATCACCAGTTACCCGAAAGAACGTATTAAAATTCTTTTTCTGGAGAATATCAGCGACCGGGCTGTTCAGCAATTTAAGCAGAATGGATATGTGAATATCAAAAAGCTCAGCGGGGCATTAAGTGAAGAGGAACTGATCAAAGAAGTAAAAGACGTACATCTGATCGGTATCCGTTCCAAAACCCTTATCACTAAAAATGTATTGGATGCCGCCACTAAATTACAGGCCATCGGCTGCTTCTGCATAGGCGTAAATCAGGTAGATCTCAAAGCTGCTACCAATGCAGGAGTTGCCGTATTCAATGCTCCTTACAGTAATACAAGAAGTGTTGCAGAATTGGTGATTGGTGCAAGTATTTTACTGATCAGAAGAATCATCGATAAAAACAATGCAGCTCATAATGGTATCTGGATGAAAGAGGCCAAGGGCAGTTATGAATTAAGAGGAAAAACATTAGGGATTATCGGATATGGCAATATCGGTTCACAGGTAAGTGTACTGGCAGAATCACTGGGCATGAAAGTGCTGTTCTATGATACAGAAACCAAATTACCCCTGGGTAATGCCAGCTCTGCAAGAAATCTGAAAGAGGTATTGACGCAGGCGGATATTGTTTCATTGCATGTTCCGGAAACGCCGCAAACCAAAAACCTCATTAACAAGGCCGCTATTAAAAATATGAAGAAAGGCGCTATCCTTATTAACTATGCCAGGGGTGAAGTAGTAGATCTGAAAGCGCTTGCAACAGCATTAACAGAGGAACATTTAAGTGGTGCTGCCATTGATGTTTTTCCGTTGGAACCTGAAAAGAACGGCGATCGTTTTGAAAGTCCTTTACAGGGTTTGAAGAATGTGATATTGACTCCGCATATCGGGGGATCAACCGAAGAAGCACAACAGAACATAGGAGAAGATGTGAGTATTAAATTATTCCAGTATCTCGAAAGAGGCATTACCAACGGATCTCATACTGTTCCTGCAATTGGCCTTCCTCCAATAGAAGGAGCACACCGTATTTTGCATATACACAAAAACGTTCCTGGAGTACTGAGTGCAATTAATACAGCATTGTCTAAAAACAACATCAATATTCTTGGTCAGTACTTAAAGACCAATGACATGATTGGCTATGCAGTTTTGGATATAGACAAAAAATTATCCAAACAGGCTGTTGCTTTATTGAAAGACATCAAGCAAACAATAAAGATCAGACTGCTCTATTAGCAGTAATAAAATGGATGGTGAAAAGGGTTCTAAACAATCAGTTGTTTGATCCGCTGAATTTCTGTTGCATCTACAAAGTCTGAATCAAAATCTTCCGGCATTTTTTCATTGCGGAACCGGGTGGCAGAAGGAATGCGTATTCTCGCAGAAGTGTGTACTTCATTTACTCCGGTTGATTGAATAATCATTTCAACATTGGAGCTGTTCAATCCGCTTCCGGGTAATATGACAATCCTTCCATCGGCCTGATCTACCAATTCCTTAACCATTTTCAACCCATCGGTCACTTTTGGAACCTGTCCGCTGGTTAATACCCTGTTGCAGCCAGCAACAATAATTTTTTCTAATGCTTCAGAAGGATTTTTACACCGGTCGAATGCTCTGTGAAAAGTAACTTCCAGAGGGTAGGCTGCTTCAACCAAACGGGCAGTATTTTCGTGGTCTACCGTTCCATCCTGGTTCAGAATTCCAAATACAACTCCATCAAAGCCAAGTTCCTTACAAAGCAGAATATCTTTGCGGATAATTTCAATTTCATCGGCTGTATGAAAATAATCACCCCCTCTTGGGCGGATCATTGGAAACACAGGTATGCTGATTTTTTCTCGGACTGTTTTTAAATATCCATAGGAGGGGGTAGTGCCCCCATTTGCATAGTTCTCACATAATTCAATCCGGTCTGCGCCTGCATTTTCCGCAGCAACAGCTGTGGCAGTATTGAACACACAAATTTCAAGTAAAACAGATTTAGTCATTTCAGATCAGGTATTTACCGGTAATTAAATCATTTTTATCATCCGCAGTACACACCGCATAACTAAAGCCTTTTTGTAAACAGTACGAACCATATTCCCCATTTTTGTTGATGGCAATAATTGCAGCCTGAATGTCTTTTGCTTTATCTCCCTTTAATTTAAGCAAGCGTTCCAGTACTTTTTTACAGGCTGCTTCCGGCTGCATTCCCATACGCATCAGCTCAATTACCGCATGAGACCCACCAATACGTATGATGTCTTCGCCCTGACCAGTTGCTACAGCAGCTCCCACTTCATTGTCTACAAATAGTCCGGCGCCAATAATAGGGGAGTCTCCCACCCGGCCACGCATCTTAAATCCCATTCCACTGGTGGTACAACTGCCACTCAGATTTCCTGCAGCATCCAGTGCAATCATTCCAATGGTATCATGATTCCAGGAGCCATCTGATAAGCGGGAAGGTGCAAATGCGATCTGGTTATTTTTGTTTTCGATATTGATGACCGGTTTATAGTCCGATTTTTTTAACCAGTTTCTGTATTCTTTTTCGGCTTCGGGAGAGAGCCCTTCTTTTTCCAACACAAAGCCCTGCGACAAAGCAAATTGCTGTGCGCCTTCACCCACTAAAAAAACATGGGGTGTATTTTCCATGACCTTTCGGGCAACCTGTATGGGATGTTTGATCCTTTCTAAAAAAGCTACACTGCCGCAATTGGCATGTTCATCCATAATACAGGCATCCAGTGTAACGTGTCCGTCTCTGTCCGGATTGGCTCCCAACCCAACGCAGCATCCTCTTTCATTTTCAGTGACCATTACGCCCTGTTCAACGGCATCCAGCGCACGCCCTTTATTGCGAAGTACATTCCAGGCTGCTTTATTGGCATTGATGCCAGCATCCCAGGTAGAAATAACGATTGGTTTTTGTACTGCTTTTTTAAGACTGAATCCGGAAAAAGGAATAGCAGTTAGCCCCAATGAACTGAGTTGTAAAAATTTTCTTCTTGCAAGCATCGGTATATCTATATTAAATTATCAATTTGAACCGAAAGTTACTCTTTTTACTATATTTAATAATGGATCAACAGAACTGTGAAAAAATAATCTCCTCCTATGGCTGGAAGCATGCAACAGCAAATACGCTTACCAGTGGCCTGATTAATCATACCTGGAAAGTGCAGACCGATACCGGAGATTTTATTTTACAGAAAATCAATACTGCTATCTTCCAGCATCCCGACCTGATAGATGAAAATATCCGGATGATGGCTAATTACCTGGATGTTTTTGCGCCGGATTATTTATTTACAGCACCGGTTAAAAATCTGGAAGGGGAGACACTCGTCATGCAAGGGGAAACAGATGCTTACCGCGCTTTTGAATTTCAAAAAAACACCCACACCATTGCTGTGGTAAGCCATGCAGCAGAAGCAGAAGAGGCCGCCAGACAGTTTGGATCGTTCACTCATCAGTTATCGGGCTTTAATGCGGGCCGGTTGCACATCACATTAGCTGATTTTCATAACCTGTTTCTCCGATATGTTCAGTTTGAGCAGGCCCTCAAAGAAAATAATACAGAACGATCTGTTCAGGCAGCAGCAACTGCCGGAGCTTTATTACAAAAGAAAAGTATTGTTGACCAGTACAATGCTTTTGTTGTTCATCCCGATGTTCGCTTAAGGGTCACTCATCACGATACCAAAATCAGTAATGTATTATTTAACGAAGACCACAAAGCGGTTTGTGTAATTGATCTGGATACAGTGATGCCGGGCTACCTGTTCAGTGATGCCGGAGATATGTTCCGTACGTATTTACCACCGGTATCGGAGGAAGAAGCCGATCTGGATCAGCTATTTATCAGAAAAGATATTCTGAAAGCAATTGAAACAGGGTATCTGAACACCCTGAGTTCCGATCTGAGCACTTATGAAAAAGATCATTTCTATTTATCCGGCGAAATTTTGATTTATATGCAGGCGATCCGGTTTTTAACCGATTATCTGCAGGAGGACCGGTATTATGGAAAAAAATACCCCGACCAAAATCTGGTAAGGGCAAAAAATCAGTTACGGTTGCTGGAATTGTACCAGGAAGCGATTTAATATTCTCCCATTACAAAATCAGGCTTTTTAGTTTGCCATTTACCCCGGGTAAAATCCGGAATCAGCTGAACCTGACCGTTTTCAGCGATTGATTTTTCCGACAACGGAGTAACCGAATACCAGGTAGCCAGATCATATACATCCAACGGAAAGTTGATCTTTCTTTTAATGCATTCAATAAATGCATTGTCTACAAAAAAATCCATTCCCCCATGCCCAGCACCTTCGGCATCTTTTTCATATTTTTTCCAGAGTGGATGATCGTATTCCTTTAACCATTTTTCCGGATTTTCCCATTGATGGGATTTTTCACTTTTTCCTTCTATGTACAACATACCGGCAGAAAACTGTCCAGATTTTGTGTCTTGCCATAAACCTTCTGTACCCTGAACCCTGAATCCAATATTATAAGGACGGGGAGAATTGGTATCATGTGTGAGTACAATGGTTTCCCCGTTATGGGTTTGAAGAGAGGTGGTTATGATGTCCCCTAATTTAAAATTAACTTTCGCATTAGGATGATTATCACCACCTTTAGGATGGTTAACTACATATTTATGTAAACCTTTTGCCTTGGTAGCCACCGAGGATAACCGGGTTAATCTGTTGCCGCGATTGATATCGATCATCATGGCAACAGGGCCTAATCCATGGGTTGGATACAGATCGCCATTGCGGTCTCTGGAGTGATTGGTTCTCCAGGCAGCTTCACTAAATCCTTTAGGGCCAAATTCAGCACCCGAGTTATAAGGAGTGACCCCGTCGTTGAATTTAACCCCACGCAGATCATGCTGGTAGCCACCCTGAAGGTGTAAGATTTCTCCGAAAAGACCTTTACGAACCATATTATATACCGCAAGTATATCTCTGCGATAACATACATTCTCCAGAACCATTACCGGAATATTGGCTTTTTCACTGGCATTCACCATGTCCCAGCAATCCTGCAGTTTAATTGCCCCGCAAACTTCCACACCGGGTATTTTACCCGCTTTGAGTGTATCGATTACCTGTACAGCGTGCCATTCCCAGGGGGTTGCAATGATCACCGCGTCAATATCTGTACGTTTTAAGAGGTTCTGGTAGTCCAGATTTCCTTTACCATATTCTACAGCTGCTTTTTTACCAGATTTCAAAATTTCCTGTTGAGCAGCAGCCATCATGATCGGATTGGGATCTGCCATGGCAATCACATCTACATCAGTGCGGTTAAGCATCATTTCGAGGTGATTCTGACCGCGTAAACCAACACCAATAATTCCAATACGAACTTTTGAAACAGACTCAGCTGCAAAGGATCTTAAATTGGAAAGCGTTGCACCAATTGCTAATCCGGCAGCAGTGGATTGTTGAATAAATTGTCGGCGGGGTATACTTTTCATATTGCGAATGCGTTTTAGTATTGTGGTATGAATATAGCGCTAATCAGCTAATTACCAACCAATTCAGGTCTATATCAGTTCAAATCTATTGGATATATAAACTCTTATAATTAATATTATGTTAAATAGGATATTCCAGAAATAAGGGAACCTAATCCCCTCAATTCTGTTTGTTGCTATTTCATTAAACTACCGGATTGATTAAATTGAACTCCTTGTTACACGCCTCCCACAATTTGTATCCTCCCGAAATATTATATACCCTGCTGAAATGATGTTGCAATAAAATCCGTTGTGCCAGATATCCTCTTAACCCAATCTGGCAATAAATATAGATGTCCTTGTTGGTGGGTATTTCTTTCAGCCTTTCTCTTAAATCATCTACCGGAATATTAATAGATCCCGGGATGTTTCCGCTACTGAATTCATCCGGCATTCTAACATCAATTAATAAGTCTGTGTCTTTGATTTCTTTTACCATTGTCCAGGGAACTACGTGCAGCCTTTTCTCCATAATATTCTCCGCAACAAATCCGGCCATATTCACCGGATCCTTGGCAGACGAATATGGTGGCGCATAAGCGTGCTCAAATTCAGTCAGCTCATTGATGGTGCTGCCGCGCTGTATCACGGAAGACAATGTGTCGATCCTTTTATCAACCCCATCTGTGCCAATCACCTGCGCCCCCAGTAATTTGCCATCTTCCGGAGAAAATGCCAGTTGAATGCTCATTTGTTCCGAACCCGGATAATATCCCGCATGAGATCCGCTGTGTGTGGTAGAAACCTGGTGGTTGATATTGGCTGCGGTAAGGTGCTTGCTGGCTACTCCTGCAACAGCAACCGTTAAGTCGAAGATCTTAACGATGGCAGTATTGATGGATCCATGGTATTGCTGCTTATTGCCCAGTACCATATTATTGGCACAGATCCGGCCCTGCTTGTTGGCAGGACCTGCCAAATAAGTTACCATGGAATTTCCGGTAATCGGATTCACAAATTCGATGGCATCACCCACCGCATAAACATGTTCATTGGAAGTTTGTAAAAATTCATTTACCAGAATGCCTCTGCCTTTTCCGATATCAATGCCTGCGGCCACCGCCAGTCTGGTATCGGGTTTAACGCCAATCGATAAAATCACAACGTCGGCATCAATGGCGTCTTTGTCTTTCATCATTACTTTCAATCCATTGGCGTCTCGGGAAAATCCGGTAACTGCTGTATTTAACTGAAGGTCTACTCCTTTAGAACGGATATGCTGCTGGGCAATTGCCGCAACCGGAAAATCCACCGGGGCAAGTACCTGATTACCCATTTCAATGATGGTTACTTTCATTCCGAGGTGATGCAGATTTTCGGCCATCTCCAAACCAATAAACCCTGCCCCGATCACTACCGCTTTTCCATTGGGAAACCGGTTGACGTATTCTTTTATTTTATCAGTATCATTTACATTCCGCAGCGTAAATATGCCTTCGCTGTTAATGCCTTCCAATGGCGGCCGGATAGGTTCCGCACCGGGAGACAATACCAGCTTATCGTATTGCTCTGTATATGTTTCACCGGTTTGCAGGTTCTTAACCTGAACTGTTCTTTGGGCAGTGTCAATAGACAGCACTTCACTCATGATACGTGCTTCAATATTAAAACGCTGTTTAAAAGAAGCTGCTGTTTGAACAAATAATTTATTCCGGTCTGTGATAACATCCCCTATATAATATGGAAGGCCACAATTGGCGTAGGAGATATAACTGCCTTTTTCGAACAGAATAATGGAAGCGTGTTCATCCATTCTTCTTAAACGGGCTGCTGTACTTGCTCCTCCTGCTACTCCACCTATTATAATATATTTCATCGGGCTGTTGTTGATTGTTTTGCAAAGTAAGCCGATAACCAATAAAAATATGGTAACATATGTTACGCCGGTTATTAGCATCTGCCTGCAAAATCAGCCAGATAAAAGTGTAGGTTCCGAAAGCCCGGTATAGTTGATAGAAGTGTTCCCAACCATTAATTGGCAGTGATCTCCGATCATTAATTAGCAGTATTCACCAATCATTAATTGGCCGTGATCCTTATAATCCTGCCCGGACTTTCAATGGATACATAAATGGCTCCATCAGGCCCCTGCTTAACATTACGGACCCTACCCTCGTTGTTGAACATTTTTGTTTCACTAACCACTTTATTATTTTCAATAACACAACGGGCCAGATAACGGTAAGCCAAAGCGCCTACCAATAAATTCCCCTTCCATTTTTTAAACGAATTACTGGTAATGAATGCTAATCCGCTTGGCGCAATAGAAGGTGTCCAGGTATGTATGGGCGGTGTTATACTAGACTGAAGCGAGTTA
>CALPNW020000065.1 GCA_943325035.2 Sphingobacterium thalpophilum
TCCCTGCAAAATGCAGAATATCTACCCCTAATAAATAGGGCAAGGGGTTCAGCACATAAATACCCTTGCTGATAGCAATAAATAAGTTGGTGTTCAACGCAATGTTCAGCAGCATTCCTGCCATAAACAGTTGAACACCCCTTAGCATTAACTGCCGGGTAGTTTTAACAGATTCCGCAATAAAATATCCCATGATGGCCATGAACACCGGTGCTACTGATGGTCCTCCCAGATACAGTAAAACACGGCCAGTATTGCTGTAGTAAACAGATTCGGCAGCAAATTTTTCTATGATATGTACCTGAATCATTAATACAACAGCAATGCCTTTCAGTAAATCGGCGATCTGCGTTCTGTTGTTCATTGGCAATTCCAGTAAATAGTTAGACCCGGTAATAATCGGCTTTCCAGTTCTGGATAGCTTGTTTGATGGCCTTGTTGTTTAAATCTTCATTAAGGGCTCTTTCGGCCAGTTGCGGAAATTCATTATCAGGAGCAAAGCGCAGGGCAATTATTTGCGGCATTTTCAGTTGGCTGTTCAGCAGCTTGCCGGTTAATACAAAATGTCTCAGATTTTCTTCTGCCCTGATGGCACGGTCCTGTGCTTTAAGTGCAAACCCTCTGTAGATAAACAATCCCATGACCATGGCAATGCCAATGAGTACGAGGATGATGCTTAAGGAAACATTGCCGTTATTTTTGATGGCCTGAAAGAATTGGGTAAAGCTCATTACGATAATAGTAACTACAATAGAAAATAAGCCGTAATGGTATACAGGCACTATCTGTGAATGGTTGGCAATATTTTGTTCGGGTTGCTGGGCAGACATACTGTTTTATTTAGAAGTTCAATATAAAACATTCTGACCTTTCTAAGGCTGTAAACTTTAGTTAACCATTGAGATTTAAAAAATTCAGCGATTTCAGGAAGCTGCCATTCTATTATATAAAAAACTCCCCCGGTTTAGTGCCGGAGGAGTTCTCTTATATAATTGTAGAATTATTGATTCCAAATCTACTAGTAACGGTACATATCTGACTTAAATGGACCTTTTTTGCTGATACCTAAGTATTCGGCCTGCTCGGTAGTTAATTCGTCTAGTACAGCACCCACTTTTGCAAGGTGTAAAAATGCAACTTTCTCATCTAAATGCTTCGGTAAAACGTACACTTTATTCTCATAGTTCTTATGGTTCATCCATAATTCTATCTGAGCCAGTGTTTGGTTAGAGAACGAGTTACTCATAACAAAAGATGGGTGACCGGTAGCACAACCTAAGTTAACCAGGCGGCCTTCAGCCAGAACGATCACATCTTTGCCATCGATATTGTATAAATCTACCTGAGGCTTAATGGTATCTTTTGTGTTGCCGTAGCTGGCGTTTAACCAGGCCATATCAATTTCAATATCAAAGTGTCCGATATTACAAACGATGGCTTTGTCTTTCATTAAACGGAAATGTTTTTCTGTGATCAGGTCTCTGCAACCTGATGCAGTTACAATGATATCAGCTTCTTTAACAGCTTCAGCCATTGGCTTCACTTCAAAACCTTCCATCGCTGCCTGTAAAGCACAGATAGGATCAATTTCAGTTACAATAACGCGGCAACCTGCACCCTTCAGAGAAAGAGCAGATCCTTTACCCACATCACCATATCCACCAACAACAGCAATCTTACCTGCCATCATTACGTCGGTAGCTCTGCGGATTGCATCTACCAGTGATTCCTGGCAACCGTATTTGTTGTCAAATTTAGATTTGGTAACAGAATCGTTTACGTTGATTGCAGGAATTGGTAAAGTACCTTTTGCCATGCGCTCATATAAACGGTGTACACCTGTTGTAGTTTCTTCAGATAAACCCTTGATTTCGGTAACCAGCTCAGGATATTTATCAAATACCATGTTGGTTAAATCACCGCCATCATCCAAAATCATATTCAACGGACGGTCTGCACCACCAAAGAATAAAGTCTGTTCGATACACCAATCAGCTTCTTCCTGTGTTTGTCCTTTCCAGGCAAAAACACCGATTCCTGCAGCAGCAATAGCAGCGGCCGCCTGATCCTGTGTAGAAAATATATTACAAGAGCTCCACTTTACTTCAGCACCCAAAGCAACCAGTGTTTCTATCAATACAGCTGTTTGGATGGTCATGTGCAGACAACCTGCAACACGCGCACCTTTCAGTGGTTGAGAAGCGCCGTATTCGGCACGCAACGCCATTAAACCCGGCATTTCTGCTTCTGCTAAACGGATTTCTTTTCTGCCCCAATCTGCGAGGCTAAAATCAGCCACTTTGTATTTCAGGCTGAAATCAATTGATGAAGTAAGTGTAGACATAGTCAAATTTTTATGAAAGACAAAAGTAGTTTTAAGGAATAAAACGACATAATTATTTAAAAAATCAGCATTTAATGCTATTTTAGATGCTTATTATAGCATAAACATTCTATTTATCATGCCAGTTGCCACCAAAAAAGCCGATTCCACTATTCCCGTTTCCCTGGATGCCAAAGACCTGGCCATCTTAAAACTGCTTCAGCAGAATGCAAGGATCACCGTCAAGGAAATTGCCGAGCAGGTTCACCTGAGTACCACACCGGTTCATGAGCGCATTAAGCGCATGGAAGAGAGTGGGGTCATTAAACAATATGCCACCTTACTGGACCATTCTAAAGTGAAGAAAGGATTGATGGTAATTTGTTATGTGTCACTCAAGCAACATGATAAAACAGCTGGAGGGAAGTTCATTAAACGGATGCATGAACTCAATGAAGTGATTGAGTGCTATAATATTTCGGGTGAATTTGATTTTATGCTGAAAGTGGTGGCCGAGAGTATGGATGCCTATTACGATTTTCACGTTAATAAACTAAGCCAGGCCGAAAATATTGGTCATGTGCAATCGGTATTTGTGATGGGGGTGATCAAGCAAACACACCAGCTGGTGTATTAATACTGATATCATACATCAATTCCCATAATATAATCATCCATTACAAAGCCATGTTCCAGCTCCAGCACTTTTTCTTCTAAAACAGTAAAGCCCTGTTTCTCGTAAAATTGCTTTGCGTTATTCTGTTTATTAACCTGAAGGATGATTTTTGTTCCCCCTGCATCTTTAGCATGCTCCATTGCTTTCAGGAGCAAGGCTTTTCCTGCACCTGTTTTTTGTGCATCAGGTAAAACGTAGAGCTTATTCAATTTAAATACCTGGTTCCCTTCATCGGATACCGATGCAAAACCAACACCTGTTTCATTGTTTGATGCGATATAAAAATGATGTCCGCCTTCCAGTTGTTTTTGCAGGGAGTCACTGCTGTACATCAGCTCCATCATATAACTGAGTTGCTCCTGTGAAAGGATATCGCCGTATGCTACAGGCCAGGTGGTTGCAGCAATTGATTGGATAAGAGGGATATCTTTAATGGTAGCCGGACGGATCATTAGGGAAGTTGTTTTACCGGTTGTTTTTTTGATGGGGTTATTTTTTTCATCAGCCAATGCGATGCAAAACCGCTTGCTGTTCCGATTAATGCGCCCATCATTACGTCCGAAGGGTAGTGCTGCCCCATATTAATTCTGGCATATCCTACACCGGTAGCCCATACAAATGCAGGAACAGCGATATACCATTTTTTTGTGGTCAGGGTTAAGGAAGCTGCAGTAGAAAACGCTGTTGTGGTATGACCTGATGGAAACGATTTGCCTTCTTCATAACTATCCGGAAAAATTCCGGTAAAGGTTTCGTAAGGACGTGGTCTGTTCACCAGTCTTTTTAAAACTTGTGTGGTTGCCGTGGCTATGACCAGACTACCCAGTATTTCAAAAGACTGTTGTTTTAACTGTTGATCGTGGTTGATCAGCGAAACGGCCAGCATACCAAAAGGCATCGCCAGAGAAATTGGTGCTGCACTCGATGAAATTCCCTTCCAGAATTTATCGGGTCCGTTGTCTGGATTGATACTGCGCACCACATCAATTTCCCAGGCTCCCTGTGCGGTTGCTTCCCCGGAAAAAAAGGCGGCGATCATGATCAGTATCAATATCTTTTTCAACAGATAAATTTTAAAATTGAACACAGGCTGCCCTGTGCTGCATACTACAGTGTTTTCAAACTCTCTTCAATGGTACTGATTCTTGCCTCGGCATCTGCCTGCTTTTTTCGCTCCAGCGCTATCACTTCTTCTTTGGCATTCTGAACAAATTTTTCATTACTCAGCTTCTTCATTACGGATGCCAGAAAATGCTGTTCGTATTCCAGATCCTTCAGCAAAACAGCTTTCATAGCAACGGTATCGAGTTGCTTTTCTGCCTCAATAAAGAACTTGTCTTTTTCTACATTCACCATAATGGTGTTGGCCACAGAACCTTCTGTATAATGAATTTCAGCAGCATTGATCTGTTTCATTAAAATTAGTTCAATGGCCTGGTAAGCCGCCTTACTATCGGTTTGAATATGCAGCCTGATCGCCTCTTTTGGTTTGATCTGGTTCTTGTTTCTTGCATCACGCAATGCAGTAATTACCTCTTTCAGCAATTCACCTGAAACCAGGATATCATTGCTGGCCGGTAGGATGGTGCCGTACTGCTTCATACAAAGATCGTCTGTATGTTCGTTCAGCAAATGATAGATCTCTTCTGTTATAAATGGCATGAACGGATGCAACAATTGCATCAGCTTTTCAAAATACGCTACTGTTTTTTCATATACTGCTGCATCAACCGGTTGCTCAAATCCGGGCTTCACCCATTCGAGGTACCAGCTGCAGAAATCATCCCAGATCAGGGAGTACACCGTTTTTAAAGCCTCACTCAGTTTAAACTGGGTAAGCATGGTGTCTACTTCTGCACTTACCTGGTTCAACCTTTGTTCAAACCAGTTCAGGGCAAAGCTATTGTCGGCAGAGCCCGTTGTTCCTCCCAATGCAGGAGTTACTCTGCCTTCCCACATTTTCACCAGCTTTAATGCATTCCAGAGTTTGTTGTTGAAGTTTCTGCCCTGTTCCAGCGCAGCTTCTTCGAATAATATATCATTACCTGCTGGTGATGCAATCATGATGCCGAAGCGAACGGCATCTGCACCATACTGGTCTATTAATCCAAGCAGATCGGGTGAGTTTCCTAAACTCTTGCTCATTTTTCTTCCCTGCTTATCACGAACGATACCGGTAAAATAAACGTCTTTAAATGGCTTCTCCTGTTTGTATTCATAACCCGCCATGATCATTCTGGCAACCCAGAAAAAGATGATCTCCGGAGCTGTTACCAATGTATTGGTAGGATAGTAATAGCTCACTTCTTTATTACCCGGATCAGACAATCCTTTGAATACTTCAAAGGGCCATAACCAGCTGGAGAACCAGGTATCCAAACAATCATCATCCTGACGGATATCGTTAATGGTAAATTGTTGTGCGCTGTTTGCATTGATCTGCTGCAAGGCGTCTTCTATAGTTTTGGCTACTGCAAAAGATCCGTCTGGTGCAAAATAAGCAGGTATGCGATGTCCCCACCAAAGCTGACGGCTGATGCACCAGTCTTTTACATTCTCCATCCAGTGACGGTACAGATTTTTGAATTTGGCAGGATGAAAATGGATCTCATCATTCATGACTGCACTTAATGCAGGTGTTGCAAGGTCTTTCATACTCACCCACCACTGCAAACTCAGCCTTGGTTCTACCACCACATCGGTTCTTTCACTAAAGCCTACCTGATTGGTATATTCTTCAATTTTCTGGATATGCCCTGCTGTTTCTAAGTCGGCCACAATTTTTTTACGTACTGCAAAACGGTCTTCTCCTATATACAACTGAGCAGCTTCACTCATGGTACCGTCATCGTTCATGGTATCAATGATTTCGAGCTGGTATTTCTGACCCAGCTGGTAATCATTCATATCATGGGCCGGTGTTACTTTTAAAGCGCCTGTACCAAAATCGAGTGTTACATATTCATCCGGAATGATCTTGATCTTCCGGTTGATCAATGGTACAAAAGCATATTGGCCATGTAAGTGTTTATAGCGTTCATCATTGGGATTCACACAGATGGCGGCATCTCCCAGAATCGTTTCCGGACGAACGGTTGCAATAGTAATAGTACCACCATCTTCGAGCTGGTAGTTTACATAATAGAGTTTGCTCTGTACTTCTTTATAGATCACTTCCTCATCACTGAGTGCTGTTTTAGCTTTCACATCCCAGTTGATCATGCGCTTGCCACGGTAGATATGCCCTTTTTTGTAGAGGTCTATGAATACATTGATCACCGAATCGTAATAATCCGGATCCATAGTAAATGAAGTGCGGTCCCAATCGAGGCTGCAACCCATTTTACGCAGCTGCTGTAAAATGATGCCACCATATTTATCTTTCCATTCCCAGGCATATTTCAAAAACTCATCCCGTGATAAAGAAGATTTTGCAATTCCCCGTTCGCGAAGCATACCTACTACCTTGGCTTCTGTTGCAATAGAAGCATGATCGGTTCCGGGAACCCAGCAGGCATTCTTGCCCTGCATACGGGCGCGACGGATTAATATATCCTGTATAGTATTGTTCAGGCAATGCCCCATGTGCAACACGCCGGTTACATTGGGTGGGGGTATCACAACAGTGTAAGGCTCCCGGTCGTCGGGCTTACTGGAAAAATAGTTTTTAGAGATCCAATGTTCGTACCATTTAGATTCAATGGGGGTAGGTAAGTAGTTTTTGCTCAGTTCCATGATATGCCTGTAAACCTGTTAGTTCCTTTGGTTGATAAAAAAGCAAATTTAAGGAATCGGGGGGAGGGTTGTACAGAAAAGCTGTAAGCCTTTACCAGGTAGTGATTAATTCGGTTTTTTCGATGAAATTGTCTGATATCGACGGGCTGAATGCAGCACGGTCTATCTCTGGAAGGCAGGCTTTTATCGAGAGGCTTTTGCTGAAATTGAGTTTTTTTACTTTGTCACAGACTTTTTTACTGATCATAACAGCAGCCTGTTCCGGAGCGTTACAGGCACTAAACGGAAACAACAGCAGGACCAGTGTAGCAGTTTTCAGTTGTTTTTTGCAGTTTATTAACTTGCTTTGTGGGTAAATTGTGCGCATGCTTTTATAAACGTGCCTTTTGTGAAAAAGTTACATTTTTAACGAAATAGTTCTAATAATTAAGTTGTACTACCAATTCGCTATTTTCGGCACTATTCTGTTACAAGGTAAAAAATGATGTTGAACTTACAAGTAGTTTTTTTATAATATATGCAATTTGCGATCGTAGATATTGAGACCACGGGGGGATTTCCCCAGCAGCACGGCATTACCGAAATAGCCATAGTACTGCACAATGGGAAAGAGGTGGAGGGCATCTACGAAACCCTGATCAACCCGCACCAGCCCATTCCGCCCTTTATTGTTGGCATGACAGGTATTTCCGATTCAATGGTTGCGGCTGCCCCTTCTTTTCATGAAGTAGCGGCTAAGATCTATAACCTGCTGAAAAACAGGGTGTTTGTTGCCCACAACGTAAATTTTGATTTTTCTTTTGTGAAATACCATCTGCAAATGGCCGGTTACGACCTGCAGACCCCCAAACTTTGTACCATCCGGTTAAGCCGTAAAGTGTTTCCGGGTTTCAAAAAATACGGGCTGGGGCATTTATGCCGCGAACTGAACATTGAGATCGAAAACAGGCACCGTGCCGGCGGAGATGCTTCTGCTACTGCTGAAGTGCTGGACCTGGTGCTTCAGAACAACGGACTGCGCCTGATCAAGGAAATGCTTCAAAAGGAAAACAAGGAATACTTGCTTCCACCTAATTTGCCCAAACATTTTCTCAACAGATTACCTGCCACCAACGGTATTTATTACTTCCACAACAAAGCCGGAAAAGTGATTTATGTAGGGAAGGCGATCAACATCAAAAAACGGGTGGTCAGCCATTTTACGGGCCTGGATACCAGTAAAAAAAGACAGGATTTTTTGCGGGAAATCTATGAAATCTCTCATGTAGATTGCCCTACAGCCTTTATTGCCTCTTTGCTGGAAAGCATTGAGATCAAAAGGCTTTGGCCTGCTTATAATAAAAGCCAGAAGCGGTACGAACAGCAATGGGGTATCTACCTTTTTGAAGACAGCAGGGGCTATCTGCGCCTGGCCATCGATAAAATGCAAAAGAACAGTAAGCCGGTAGTGGCTTTCCCGTTGCTGGTGGATGCTCACCGCGAATTGTGGAAGCTGGTGCGCGATCACCAGTTAGATCCATCCCTTTGCTTTTTGAATAAAACCATCCCGGAACTTTTGCCCGACACAATTACTTATAATGCCTTGGTAAATGATGCGCTGGCCGCTATTGCCGCAGAAAAAGAGAGCTTCATCATCAAAGAAGAACAAACGGCCGTTTTGATCCAGAAGGGGAAATTTGTTGGGATGGGCACCGTGGAAGACCTGCATTTACCGGAGGAGCTCAATAATACCCGTTTTGAGGCCATCAAGGCAAGTATTACCCCATATGCGGATAATCTGGTGATTCAAAGTATGATCCGTAAGCATGCAGAACGTTATCCGGAAAGGGTTCAATTAATTAAGAACTAAAACGCTACTTTCGCTCCCCTTAAAATAAACAGAAGAAATTTATGTCGTTCGCTCCATTGATTGCTGCGAAGCTCGGTTTACGTGCTACGCAGGTTGAAACTGTGTTGGGTTTATTACAGGAAGGTTCTACCATTCCTTTTATTGCCCGATATAGAAAAGATAGTACCGGTAACCTCGATGAGGTACAGATTCAGCTCATTCAGGATGAGCAAAAACTCATTCTTGCATTTACTGAACGAAAAACGTTCATCGAAAAAACGATCACCGAGCAAGGCAAAATGACCCAAGCCCTGCAGGCTAAAATAAATGCGGCTACCACTATTCTGGAACTGGAAGATATTTACCTGCCTTATAAAGTAAAACGCAAAACCAAGGCGGTGGTGGCCCGTGAAAATGGACTGGAACCATTGGCTTTATTTCTGCTGGAACAAACAGATACCCTGCCCGAACTGGAGGCGGCCAAATTCTTTAATGAAAAAATCACCACTGTTGAGGAAGCTTTACAGGGTGCCAGAGATATTATTGCGGAAAGCGTAAATGAGAACGCAGTGGTTCGTGCTAAACTCCGTAAGTTTTTTGAAGATACCGCTACCCTGCAGAGTAAAGTGCTTGCCGATAAAGAAACGGAAGCTATTAAATACAAAGACTATTTTGATTTCTCGGAACCCATTCACAAAATTCCCTCACACCGTATTCTGGCCATTTTACGTGGTTTTCTCGAAGGCTTTCTCAGGATGAACATTGCTCCTGTAGAAGAAGATGCTTTGTACGACATAGAGCAGCAGTATATTAAAGGAATGAATGCTTCTTCTGATCAGATCAGAAAAGCCATTAAAGATGCTTACCGCAGGTTATTGCAACCAAGTCTGGAGACAGAGTGCAGAACTGCACTTAAACAAAAAGCAGATGAAGATGCCATTAATGTGTTCGCAGAAAATTTAAGGCAATTGCTTTTAAGTTCACCCCTTGGTAGCAAACGCATACTGGCTATAGATCCTGGCTATCGTACCGGCTGTAAAGTGGTTTGCCTGGACGAAAAAGGAGAGCTGCTTAAAGCAGACCTGATTTATGTGCATGAAGCCAATCGCATGTACGACAGTGAATACAAAATAAAGGAACTGGTTAAGCAATACGGTATTCAGGTATTTGCCATTGGTGATGGAACTGCCGGAAGAGAAACAGAACAATTTATTAAAAAGATCAATCTTGGGCTGCCTGTTTTTCTGGTGAACGAAGACGGGGCTTCTGTTTATTCGGCTTCTGAAATTGCACGGGAAGAGTTTCCGGATTATGATATTACGGTGAGAGGTTCTGTAAGCATCGGCCGCAGGCTGATGGACCCACTCGCTGAGCTGGTAAAAATTGATCCTAAAAGCATTGGTGTAGGACAGTACCAGCACGATGTAAATCAGTTCAGACTCAAAGAAAAACTGGACCAGACAGTAGTTAGCTGTGTGAATACGGTTGGGGTAAATTTAAATACCGCCAGCAAAAAGTTATTAAGTTATGTGAGTGGTATCAATGATTCTGTTGCCGAAAATATCATCAGTCATAGAAAGACGATTCAGAAATTTTCGAGCAGGGCCGAACTGCTTAAAGTTCCCCGATTGGGTGCCAAAGCATTTGAGCAGTGTGCCGGTTTCTTGCGCATTCCCAACGCTGAACATCCTTTAGACAGCAGTTCCGTTCATCCGGAAGCTTATGCGGTGGTAGAAAAAATGGCGGCAGATTTAAATACCAGCCTCCCTGCACTGATTGGTAATGAAGCCCTGCTTAAAACAATCGACACCAAAAAGTATGCTACCGAACAGATCGGGGCACTTGCCTTGAATGATATTATTAAAGAATTGCAAAAACCCGGTTTGGATCCACGGAGTGAACTCGAACAATTTGAGTTTGCCAATATTTATTCTATTGAAGAAGTTAAAGTAGGAGATATTCTGCCCGGTCAGGTAACCAACCTCACCCGCTTTGGCGCTTTCATAGATATTGGCGTGAAGCAGGATGGTTTGGTTCACGTTAGTGAAATTGCCAACCGGTATATTACAGACCCGTCCGAAGCGTTGAAACTGGGCCAGAAAGTACAGGTTAAGGTGTTGGAAGTAGATGCGGTTCGTAAAAGAATTGCTTTATCGATCAAGCAAACAGAAGCCGGCGGGTCGGAAAGACCTGTAGGTAGCAGCAATCGTGGAGCTAGTGGGGGTTCGGGGTCTGCGGGCAACGGACAGCGCAGAGAAGGGCAGGGCAACGGACAGGGCAGGAACGAGCGGCCTGCAGCTGTTGTAAAAGAGGACCTGAGTTCGATGAATGTAAATGATGCTTTACAGGCGTTGAAGAAGAAATTTGGGAAATAGCTGTACCTTGATGTTGTAATCATTAATCATTTTGTTATATGAAAGGATTTTATTTATTGCTGTTTGTATTGGCCGGTCAGGTAGTGGTTGCTCAAACTAACTATACCCCCATATTTAAGAATAACGGAAAAGTTTTTGATGTGCCAACGGCAGTAGATGTGATTGATCATAAAGCCACTTATAAAATTCTGATCGACATCAATACCAGTCCAGGATTACCGGCCGATGTGAATGAGAATATTGAAAACATCGCCCGTATTGTAAATCTGCATGCTGCAGCCGGCATCTCCCGAAAAAAAATGAAAGTGATTGCCGTTTTTCATGGTGCAGCGGTTGCCGGATTAGTTAACAACGAGGTATATAAAGAAAAAAATAAAGTAGACATTAATCCAAATCTTGCTTTGCTGAAAGCACTGAATGAAGAAGGGGTTGAATTATATGTTTGTGGCCAGACACTTGCCAGAAGGAATATTGACGCAAAAACAATCAGTACCGATGTGGTACCTGTGTTGTCTGCTATCACCACAATATCTACCTATGCAGCAAAAGGCTACACGGTTTTCAAATATTAGGAGAAGGGAATTATGAAAAAAGAAGAACAAAAAATCATACTGGATAAACTGGGTATTGAGGTATTGAATCCTATGCAGCTTGCTGCAATAGAAACAATTGGTAAGCATTTAGATACCCTGTTGTTTTCTCCGACCGGCTCGGGTAAAACACTGGCGTTTCTCTTACCATTGATGGAACACCTGAACCCGAAAGGAAAGCAGGTTCAGGCCATGGTGTTAACCCCATCGCGTGAGCTGGCTATACAGATAGAACAGGTATGGAAAAAAATGGCCACCGGCTTTAAGATCATCTGTGCCTATGGCGGCCATGATATGCCTTCCGAAATGCAGTCTCTGGTTGAAGCACCTGCCTTGCTGGTAGGAACGCCCGGCAGAATTGCGGATCATTTGAAGAGAAGAAGTTTTGATGCAAGTGCTATACGCATACTCGTTTTTGATGAATTTGATAAATCATTGGCGCTCGGTTTTGAAGAGGACATGACCTATATCACCAAATCGCTGAAACCAAAAATTCAAAAAATATTTGTTTCTGCAACTGAAGCTATTGAGATTCCTGAATTCATTAAACCTGAACAACTGGAAGTACTCGATTTTCTGAATACATCAGACAGCACTGCAGATATCCGCATCCATAAAGTGGTTTCCGAAGACAAAGATAAAGTAGACACCCTGGTGCAGTTACTGAGCCATTTAGGGAATGAACAGGCATTGATCTTTTGTAACCACCGCGAAGCGGTGGAAAGAACCGGTCAGTTGCTGAACGAGAAAGGAATTCCCAACACTGTTTTTCATGGTGGCATGGAGCAGATGCAACGCGAGCAGGCCCTGATCAAGTTCAGAAACGGAACCGCCATGTACCTGATTGCTACAGATCTTGCAGCAAGAGGGCTGGATATTCCGGACATCAATCATATTATACATTATCATTTACCGTCTACATTAGCGGAGTTTACACACCGTAACGGAAGAACGGCCAGAATGAATGCAAGCGGGGAAATTTACCTGCTGGTGCATGCAGACGAACAGCTTCCGAGATATATAGATGCAGAACCTGATACACTTCAGTTAAAAAAAGCACCACTGCCTGCAACTTCTTCCTGGTCCACCGTTTATATCAACGGTGGCAAGAAAGATAAGATCAATAAGGTAGACATTGTAGGCCTGTTCATGCAGAAGGGAAATTTAACCAAAGAAGAGCTTGGTTTAATTGTGGTGAAAGACCAGAATTCCTTTGTTGCGGTTAAGAAAAACAAACTGCAGCAACTGCTCAGAGGCGTTCAACCCGAAAAAATTAAAGGGAAAAAGTTTCTGATTATGGAAGCGAAATAATATCTCTTGGTATATGATATGAATCCGCTGTTGGTTGCGTTTCTAAAATTTGTATTTTCATTACTTAATAACTTGCTATGAGAATTGTTCCTTTTTTGCTATCAGCAGTTTGCACTGCCGGATTGGTAGTTCTTTTCAATACCCAGCTTCCGGTTGGTGGCAGCAAAACTCCCCGCTTAGGCTATTTCTTATCTCCACAGCATGGATTCTGGCAGAATGCAGAACCACTTAACGCCAGTTTTAATAACAACATTAAACTGGAAGGCCTGGAAGGTAAAGTAGACGTTTATATGGATGATCGCCTGGTTCCGCAGATTTATGCAGACCATGATAATGATGCTTATTATGTTCAGGGATACCTGCATGCTAA
>CALPNW020000066.1 GCA_943325035.2 Sphingobacterium thalpophilum
ACCCATCTGAATCCTTTGGATACCGAAACACTCCGCAGTATTCTTACAGAGCCTAAAAATTCACTGATGAAGCAGTTCACCAGATTGTTTGAAATGGAAGGAGTTGATCTGGTTATGGACCTTGATGTGCTGGACTTTATGGTCAATAAAGCCCTGGAGTACAAACTGGGAGCCCGCGGATTAAGAAGTATCTGCGAGAGCATTCTAACAGATGCCATGTTTGAACTACCCGGCACCAATACTACAAGATTCCATGTAACGCTGGATTATGCAGAGAAGATGTTCAACAAAAGTAAACTGAGTGCACTTAAAGTAGCTTAGATTTTTTTATTTAAGATTTTAACACAAGACCATGAACGAGTTAGTAGAAAAATTAATGAGTGAAGCAAAATTAGATGCTGCACAGGCACAAAAAGCCATTGAAACAATTGCAGCTTTTGTAAAAGAAAAATTTCCTATGCTGGGTGGTGCTGTAGACCAGATATTCAATAGCGGCAGCAAAAGTGAAGAGTAATTGAATGAATTTATGCGGGCTATGTTTTCTTTCTACCAACAGATTATATTCATCTTCCAGCCCTTTAATAATTGATAGTCTGGTCTATTGCCAGCGATTGAAGAATGTATTTTTCTGCTGTACGCCAGTCAGATCGGTTTAGCGCGGCAACTCTGATATAATGGAGCGCCTTCTTTTCTCCATACAGATAGCCGTTTTTTTTGCTCAGCACAAGTGCCTCGTTAAAGAGTTTGTCCACTGCTGCTGTCTGAGACATTTTTAATCGGATATACCCTGAATTATATTTTATATTAACGATATCTTCAATCTTCCGGAATTTTTCAAAAACCAGTAGAGATTGTATGTAATTGGAAATAGCCGAATCGTATTTTTTCTCTGTTACCAGTATAGCGGCTATCTGCTGATAGATTCCGCCTTCAACCATGTAGGAAAGCGCTTCCCCTTTTTTGTAGCCGGTTTGTATCGCCAGATTCTGTGCTTTATGCAATTCAATCCAGGCTGCAGAAATATCAGTTCGTTTTTTTCTCAAATGCTTTTTTATTCAGGGAATCTACTACTTCAAAAAAAGACATTTCTTTTTGTGTATTTACTGTAGAAAAAATACACAGAGAAATTAATAGCTGCAGTAAAAATAATGGGAGGTATTTGCAACTCTTTTTCAAATCAGCTCTTTCGATAATGTATTAAAGTACAAAGAATAGCATAAAAAAAAGGCCCTGATTAAGGGCCTTTAAATTATAAGCAAGCAATCGAAAAAACTAATGATTTAACACTTCTCTGGAGATGACTAATTTCTGTATCTCAGAAGTTCCTTCTCCAATAGTACATAATTTTGCGTCACGATAGTACTTTTCTACCGGAAAATCTTTGGTGTAGCCATAACCGCCAAAAATCTGAACCGCATCATTGGCTGTTTTTACCGCCACTTCGCTGGCATAGTATTTGGCCATTGCCCCTTCTTTGGTTACACTTAACCCTCTGGCTTTCAGGTCACAAGCCTGCCAAACAAGCAGATCCGACGCCATGATCTCTGTGGCCATATCAGCCAGCTTGAAACTGATGCCCTGAAAACTGGCTATGGGCTGATCAAACTGGTATCTTTCCTGGGAATATTTCAATGCCGCCTCATACGCACCTTTGGCAATGCCAATAGAGAGTGCTGCAATGGATAACCTTCCGCCATCCAGTATTTTCATGGCCTGCCTGAACCCGTCCCCTACTTCCCCTAACCGGTTAGCATCCGGAATAGAACAGTTATCAAAAATCATTTCTGCGGTTTCACTGGCCCGCATCCCCAATTTATTTTCTTTTTTGCCGCCGGAAAAGCCTGTTGTTCCTCTTTCAACTACAAAAGCAGTAGAGTTGCCGCTTGTTCTTGGCGCTCCGGTTCTGCAGATAACAACAGCAAGGTCTCCGCTGATACCATGGGTAATCCAGCTCTTCGTTCCGTTTAAAATCCACTCATCACCTTGCTTTACTGCAGTAGTTTGCATATTCCCTGCATCGCTGCCCGTATTGGGTTCTGTTAAACCCCATGCGCCAATCCATTCACCCTGCGCCAATTTAGGAAGCCACTGGTTTTTTTGTATTGCTGTGCCAAAGCTGAGTATATGATTGGTACAAAGTGAATTATGTGCGGCCAGACTTAATCCAACCGAGCCACAAACTTTGGAAATTTCCTGAATAATGGCATTGTACTCAAAATACCCCATCCCTGCACCACCGTATTCGTGTGGCACAAGTACGCCCATCAACCCAAGCTTTCCCATTTCCTTAAAGATATGTACAGGAAATGCCTGTGTTTCATCCCATTCCATCAAGTGTGGACGGATAAATTGCTCGGCAAATTTTTTGGCGGTTTCTGACACCTGGCTGGTAAGTTCTGTTTGCTGAAAATTCATAATTAGGGTTTAAATAGACGGGGGCCATACTAAACAAGCAATCGTTAGTGGCGGCCCCCTTAAAAACAAACAATCGTTAGTTAGTTTTCACAGCAAAAGTAGTTTTATTTTTTGCTCCGCCAAATCAAATATTAAAATTTATTGAATACTCAGTTTTTGGGACAGCTCCTGAAAAACACGTTCATTGATAAATACAATGTTTTTCAGCTCCTTCAGTTCTTTAAACGGGCCGTATTGTTTCCTGTAAACCACAATTGCCTTAGCTATATCCTCTGTAATTCCGGCATTCATCATAGCAGCTACTGTGGCGGTGTTAATACCAGGCAACACCGCTTTTTGCAGCTCTTTTTGTTCACCTATCGTTTCTTTGATGTACAAATAAGGCAAAATCGCATTGAATAAACTGTCGCTGATACCATAGGTTTTGCGAACCTGCTCAACCAACAGAAAACCTCCCAGTTTTTCCCGGTATTTCAGAATCCGGTTAGCCAAAACCGGCCCTATACCGGGCAATGCCTCCCATTCTGCTGCTGTTGCCAAGTTGATGTCCACTTTAGCAATAGCTGGTCTCTGCAACTCCGGTCTTTTAAAAGAGGAGGAACCATACTCGTTTTTATATCTGCCGGATTCCCACCCTTTTTGAGTAGATGGATTGCCTTTAATGCGAACAAAGGGAATCAACCGTTCTGCATCTGCAGCGGTCATTCCCCATATTTTCCGGAGGTCTGCTGCCCGACGAAACTGCCCTCCCTTTGCCCGGTAATTCATAATGGTGTTGATTGTTCTTTCGCGAATACCCAGATCTGCCCACTCTCCGGTTGTAATACTGTTGGGATCAAACGGAAATTCCCTTAAGGGGCGGTCTGCAGCAAAGCTTTCTTTTTTTTCTGCAGCAGGATCTGCCGGAGATGGAACCGGATACTGTATTGGCCGGGCAAACAATTTAAGCAGGGCCGTATCGGGTTGACCTGCTGGTATTACCGGGTTGTACCATTTTGGAATCAAAAAGAAAAATCCGATCGATAACAACAGTGCAATGATGCCGATCCTTTCTTTTTTTGAAAAATTAAGGTACTCTTTTACTAATTTTTTCATCCTTTAAACTTGGTTTAAAGGAGCTACAAACAAACAGTAAGCCCATCATAGGCCAGTTGAATATGGCCGGGTAATTCCTGGTTTATGTCTGCATGTTTACCCAACTGGTGACTGATATGGGTAAAATAAACCTGTGGTATTTCCAGTTCCTGCGCAAGTGCAACTGCCTCGTTCAGCGTAAAATGAGAAATATGTTTTTCCTTACGCAGGGCATTAAGCACTAAAACAGCGGACCCTTTGATTTTTTCTTTCTCCGATTCTTCTATCCGGTTGGCATCGGTGATGTAAGTAAAGTTGCCAAACCGGAAACCAAGTACCGGCATTTTATGATGCATGACTTCTATGGGAATAACCGGAATATCACCGATCATAAATGGGCTGGCATCAATAGTAATCAGATCCAGATCAGGCACTCCGGGATATTTTGCATCTCCGAATGCATAATAAAAATCGCGCCGTACTGCTTCCTCCGTTAATGAGTTGGCATATACCTTCATAGATGTGTCCGAAAAAAAATTAAAAGCCCGTATATCATCTAAGCCAGCCAGATGATCCTTGTGCGGGTGGGTGTATAAAACAGCATCCAGTTTACGGGTATTGGTTCGAAGCATCTGGTAACGGAAATCCGGGGTAGTATCTACCACTATAACAGTGTCGGCAGACTGCACCAGAATACTGCTTCGTAGTCTTTTGTCTTTGGAATCAGCCGATACACATACCCCACAGCTGCATCCGATCATAGGAATGCCTGTACTTGTTCCTGTACCTAAAAACTGAATGGTTAATGAAGTCTGGTTCACGCTATAAAATTAAACCAAATAGCGGAACCAACAGAAAGTATATGCCGTAATTAATCGGCTTCAGTAACGGATTTTTTCACCACTTCATCGTACAATTTCTGCGACTCGTGTGTGAGTTTATCAAAATCTATAGCCAACTGAGGAATAATTTCCATCAGTGTGTTTATCCGGCCTTCTACAGTCAGAAATTTATTCAACACCACCACTTTTCTGGCTTCCAGCAAACACCAGCCACTCTGAAATGTACCCCGCTCGTAACGAACCACATAACCGGATTCTCCCAATACATCCTGCAGCTTATCTAATGTAGATTGTGTGTACTTCATTCCGTTCCCATCCCCTAAAGGGGGGTTATGGGGTTCATCAAAATTACAAAATGACCTGCTGAGAAAAACACCCACTTATCCACAAAAATCACCCCATTCCAATAAGTGGATGCTATCCCTTGCTTTCCATCTTAATCAGTGGTATAATCATCTCTTCCAGGCTGATTCCCCCGTGCTGGAAGGTATTTTTATAATAATTCACATAATGATTAAAGTTATTGGGATAGCACAAAAAGCTGTCTTCTTTGGCAAAAATGAAGGAAGAATTAATGGTAGGAACAGGTAATCCTGCCTTTTGAGGATCTCTGAAGGCGAGCACTTCTTTTTCATCGAAGTTCAGGTTTCTTCCATGCTTGTACCGCAAATTGGTAGTCGTTTGCTTATCGCCGATTACTTTCAGGGGTGTCTTTACCCTTACACTTCCATGATCGGTAGCCAGGATAATTTTTATTTTTTTGTCGGCAATTTTTTTCAGGGCCTGGTGCAATGGACTGTGTTCGAACCAGCTTCGGGTGAGGCTGCGGTAGCTGGCCTCATCACTGGCCAGCTCTTTCAGCACTTCCATCTCTGTTCGTGCATGACTCAGCATATCCACAAAATTATAAACGATCACATTCAGATCGTTATTCAATAAATTATGAATATTGCTTACCAGTTGCTGACCATCCTGATGATTCACGATCTTATGATAACTGAACCGGGTATTTTCTTTTTTCAGTCTTTTTAACTGTGCACGCAGAAAGTCTTCTTCAAATAAATTTTTTCCACCTTCTTCCTCGTCATTTTTCCATTGCTGCGGAAACTGTTTTTCAATTTCCGATGGCATCATCCCGGCAAAAATGGCATTCCTGCAATACTGGGTAGCTGTTGGTAAAATTGAATAGAATGCATCTTCTTCCGTTATTTTAAAACTCTCTGCGAATATGGGCTGTATGGCTTTCCACTGATCGTACCGGAGATTATCTATCAGAATAAAAAACAGCGGTACTTTTTCTTCCAGATGCGGTAACACTTTAAATTGCATCAGGTGATTACTCATGATCGGACTTTCTGCAGATTTAGGATTCACCCAGCCCTCATAATTTTTACTGATGAATTTTGCAAAAGCGGCGTTGGCTTCTTTTTTCTGATTGTAAAAAATTTCCCGCATTTCGGGGCTGTCACTTTTTTCCATTTCCAGTTCCCAGTATACCAGTTTTTTGTACAGCTCTATCCATTCCTGGTAATCCGGATTACCCGATAATTCCATAAAGAGTGCACTGAACTGCTGCTGATAAGACACTGTTGTTTTTTCTGCAACCAGTCTTTTATTGTCGATTATTTTCTTAAGACTCAATAAAACCTGATTAGGATTTACCGGCTTGATCAGGTAATCACTGATCTGGCTGCCGATGGCTTCATCCATGAGGTTTTCCGTTTCATTTTTGGTAATGAGCACAATGGGAAGCTGCTGACGGATGGCTTTCATTCTTGTGAGTGTTTCAAGCCCTGTAATGCCCGGCATACTCTCATCCATCAGTACCACGTCTACCTCCGCCTCTTTGATGTATTCTATGGCATCAAAACCGTTCGTTAACGTATGTACATGGTATCCCTTACTTTCCAGAAATATTTTCTGACTCTGAAGACTTTCTATTTCATCATCTACCCACAGAATATTTGCTATTGCCATGCAATAAAGCTATTTATTATTTCCATTGATTGGCTAAATTGTACCTTTGCCAGCCGGCTTCACAGCCGATTTAACAATTCATCAACAGCATGGCAACAATTAAAAGAAAGATCATCAACGACCCGGTATATGGTTTTATTACCATCAACCATCCGTTGATCTTCTTTATCCTGGAACATCCTTTTTATCAACGCTTGCGGAGAATTCAGCAGATGGCAATGGCACAACTCGTATATCCCGGAGCCGTGCATACCCGTTTACATCATTCCCTGGGTGCCTATCATTTGATGTGCAATGCCGTGAACGAACTCCGCGGCAAGGGTGTTGATATTTCTGCTGATGAAGAAATTGCGGTAAAAGCTGCTATACTGCTGCATGATATCGGACATGGCCCTTTTTCCCATGCACTTGAAAATGTATTGATTCCCGGAACCAGTCATGAACAGATTTCCCTGCAGATTATGCAAACCATGAATGCAGAGCTGAACGGACAATTGGAGCTGGCCATCCTCATTTTTACCAACAACTACCCTAAATCCTTCCTGCACCAGCTTATCAGCGGCCAGCTGGATGTAGACCGGATGGACTACCTGAGCCGGGACAGTTTTTTTTCCGGGGTAAGTGAGGGGGTAATCGGTTACGACCGGATCCTTAAAATGCTTGCAGTTAAAGACGATCAGTTAATGGTAGAAGAAAAAGCCATTTACAGTGTGGAAAAATTTTTAGTGGCCAGGCGGCAAATGTATTGGCAGGTGTATCTGCATAAAACGGTATTGTCTGCCGAAAAAATGCTGGTAAAGATCATGGAACGGGTGCGGGAACTATATGATAAAAATGATGAGGCCCTTACCACCAGATCTTCACTAGACTATTTTTTAGGAGAATTTAATGGCACGATGGACCCCAAATCGCTGGCGATGTTTTGCCTCCTGGATGATTTTGATGTGATCAGTGGTATCAAAAGGTGGAGCAACCATCCAGATCAGGTATTATCGCTGCTTTGCAACTGTTTTTTAAACAGAAAACTCTATAAATCCCGTATTCAGGCCGAACCTTTCTCCGCTGAATTTGTTCGGGAGAACCAGGAACAGGCTGTCAGGCAATTTGGCATTAACCCTAAAGACGTTGCTTATTTGTGTTTTACGGGAATTGCCACCAATACAACCTACCAGAGCAGGGAAGAAAAAATCAATATCTTGTATAAGGATGGAACCGTGAAAGACATTACTGAGGTAGACAATACCATGATTCAGCAAAACCTTTCCTCTCAGGTAAAAAAATTTTACATTTGTCTGTTAACTTAAAAAGTATATATGCAATTTATCGCCTCCCAGATTGCCCTGATGATTCAGGGAAAAGTAGAAGGAGATGCCACAGCGGCTATCACTTCATTCGGTAAAATAGAGGAGGCATTACCCGGGCAATTGTCCTTTCTGGCCAATCCCAAATATGAAGAGTTCCTGTATACCACCAATGCGTCGGTGGTGATCATTAATGAATCACTGGAACTGAAAGATAAAACCAACACCACACTGATCCGCGTGCCCAATGCTTATAGTGCATTTGCCACATTAATGACCGCTTATCAGGAAATGGAAACCCAGAAACTGACCGGCATTGAGCAACCCAGTTATATCGCCAGCACCGCTAAATTAGATGCCAATGTTTATTTTGGCGCATTTGCCTATGCAGGAGCTGATGTGGTGATAGGTGCAAATGCTAAAATATATCCCGGAACGATACTGGGAGACCGCGTTACCATCGGAACCAATACCGTAATTCATGCAGGGGTTAAAATTTATCACGACTGCGTAATCGGTAATCATGTAATTATTCATGCAGGAACCGTAATAGGCAGTGACGGTTTTGGATTTGCCCCTCAGGCAGACGGAACGTATAAAAAAGTACCCCAGCTGGGTAATGTAGTGGTGGAAGATTATGTAGAAATTGGTGCCAACACTACCATTGACCGTGCTACAATGGGTTCAACTTTAATTAAAAAAGGGGTTAAACTGGATAATCTTGTTCAGGTTGCCCACAATGTAGAGATAGGGTCTGATACAGTAATTGCTGCTCAAACAGGCATCAGTGGCAGCAGTAAGATCGGAAAACAGGTTATGATCGGCGGTCAGGCCGGCATTTCGGGGCATATTTCCGTTGCAGACGGAAGCAAGATCAATGGAAAGAGTGGCGTAACCAAAACCATTAAAGAACCCAACAAATCTTTCAATGGCCACCCGGCTTATGATTTTGCCGCTTCTATGCGGGTACATGCGCTTAGCAGAACCCTTCCCGAGATGGAAAAAAGGATAAAAGACCTCGAAAAGCTGGTTCAACAGTTGGTTTCTGAAAGGGTAAATGCCTAATTACAGTGAAAACCCACCCTATAAGCTTATTTTTGACCGATAACATACAGCATGGACATAAATTTCAACCCCGATAAACAACATACATTAAGTCAGCCGATTGGTATCAGCGGAACCGGGTTACATACCGGTATCATGGTTGATATGACCTTAAAGCCTGCTAATCCGGGATTTGGCATTCAGTTTCAACGGATCGATATGCCCAATCAGCCCATTATAAAAGCAGATTGCGATTTAGTAACAGATACCAGCAGAGGAACCACTTTACAGATAGGCGATGCTAAAGTAAGTACCGTAGAGCATATACTGGCAGCGTTGGTAGGCATGGGTGTAGACAATGTGCTGATAGAATTGAACGGGCCTGAAATTCCGATCATTGATGGCAGCTCCTCTCCTTTTATTGCCCTGATAGAAGAAGCTGGTGTACTGGAACAGGAAGCCACCAAAGCATGGTACAGCCTGGATGAAAATATTTATCATTACGACGATGCCAAGCGGGTAGAAATGGTGGCATTGCCTTCTATGGACTACCAGATCACTACGCTGATCGATTTTAACAGCCCGGTACTGGGCACCCAGCATGCAGGTTTAAAAACCATCAGAGATTTCAAAGCCGAAATAGCACCATGCAGAACCTTTTGTTTTTTGCATGAACTCGAAGCATTGCTTGATAACGATCTTATAAAGGGCGGTGATATCAATAACGCCATTGTGGTTGTAGACAAACCTGTTACAGATGCCGAAATGAGCAGACTGGCAAAAGTGTTTAAGCGGGATAAAGTGGAAGTGAAAAGTGAAGGCTACTTAAACAACCTTGAACTGCGTTTCCCCAATGAGCCTGCGAGGCATAAACTACTGGATGTGGTTGGTGATCTTGCGCTGATCGGTTACCCGATCAAGGCACGTATCATTGCCAACAGACCAGGACATAGTTCCAATGTGGAATTTGCCAAAAAGATCAAACAGTACATCAAAAAGAACAAGCACGTAAAGGATGTACCGGTGTACGACCCAACAATACCACCTGTATTTACGCTGGAAAAAATTGAAAAAACATTACCACACCGGCATCCTTTTTTACTGGTAGATAAGATCATTGAATTAACCGATACTTCTATTGTAGGAATCAAGAACGTAACGTTCAACGAATGGTTCTTTCCCGGACATTTCCCCGGAAACCCTGTAATGCCGGGCGTTCTGCAGATTGAATCCATGGCACAGACCGGTGGAATTCTTTGCATCAATTCTATGCCGGAAGGAAATTATGATACCTATTTTTTAAAAATAGACAACTGTAAATTTAAACAGATGGTTCGCCCCGGCGATACCATGGTAATAAAAATGGAGTTCACCGGACCTATTCGGCGCGGTATTTGTGAAATGAGGGGAACCGTTTACGTTGGAGGCAAGGTAGCCACTGAAGGAGACTTTGTTGCACAGGTAGTAAAGCGTGCAGAACCATAAGCAGAACAAACACTTACAGGACTAAATTAAACTATGACACACCCTTATACCTACATTGATCCCAATGCACGAATAGCACCAAACGTTAAGATCGATCCATTTACCGTTATACATGGAGATGTTCAGATTGGTGAAGGAACCTGGATCGGCAGTAATGTTACCATCATGGATGGTACCAGAATCGGCAAGAACTGCAGCATTTTTCCGGGAGCTGTTCTTGGAGCTGTTCCCCAGGATCTGAAATTTGCCGGAGAAAAAACAACCGTTGAAATAGGCGACCATGTTACCATCCGTGAATTTGTAACGATCAACAGAGGAACAGAAGACCGCGGCAAAACTACCATCGGAAGCAATTGCCTGATCATGGCTTACAGTCATATCGCACACGATTGCATCATTGGCAATCACGTGATCATGAGTAACAGTGTTCAGATTGCAGGGCATGTAACTGTTGGAGACTGGGCTGTTATAGGAGGAGTAAGTGCTGTTCACCAGTTTGTGAATATCGGACAGCATACATTTATTGCCGGAGGCAGTCTGGTAAGCAAAGACGTTCCACCTTATATAAAGGCCGTTCGCAATCCGTTGAGCTATGGCGGAGTGAATAGTGTAGGATTAAAAAGGAGAGGGTTTCCTTTAGAACAGATCAACCACATACTGGATGTATACCGAACCATTTATAACAAGGGGTTCAATATTTCACAGGCACTCGAATTTATAGAAGAGGAACTACCTGCAACCGACGAACGCGATGAGATTGTAACATTTATTCGCGAAAGCGGAAGAGGCATCATCAAGCGTTTCACAAAGGGTGCAAATGACGACGAATAAAATTACAGCCACACTAACAAATGCCGGAAAACGGTTTAACCGGGAATGGATTTTCCGCAAACTCAATCATGAATTTATTTCCGGCAATGCCTATGCTATCACCGGCTCTAACGGAAGCGGAAAAAGTACGCTGCTGCAATGCATTGCAGCAAGCATGAACCTGAACGAAGGATCGCTGAAAATTCAAACCGTATCTGCTGCCGGCATTAAGGATATTGCTACGGATGATATCCACCAGCAATTAGCCATCTGCGCTCCTTATCTGGAGCTGGTAGAAGAAATGACTGCTATTGAATTTCTGACATTTCACCAGCAGTTCAAGCCCCTGATGCAAGCCGTATCGATTCCGGAAATCATCGCTATCATTGGATTAGAGAAAGCAACCAACAAACAGATCCGCCATTACAGCAGCGGAATGAAACAAAGGATTAAGCTGGCCCAGGCGGTTTTTTCTGATACGCCCGTTTTATTGCTGGACGAACCCTGCACCAATCTTGATCTGGATGGCTACCGGCTTTATCACCAGCTGATTACCAGCTATTGCCATCAAAAAATGGTCATCATCTGCAGTAATGAAGAAGCCGAAATTGATTTTTGCACAGAGCGGCTGAATATTGTAGATTACAAATAAAAATGCGCGGCAAACTGCTTCTTCTACTCTGTATCTGCTCCCTGCATTTAGCGGCACAAAAAGCAGACTACCTGATTGTTATTACCACAGACGGACTTCGTTGGCAGGAAGTGTTCAATGGAATGGATACCGCTCTGGCCAATAATAAAAAATACAATGAAGGAGACAGCAGTAGATTATACGAGTCCTTTTATTCGGATGATCTCTATGCACGCAGAAAAAAACTCCTGCCTTTTCTCTGGTCGGCAATCGCCGAAAAAGGACAGCTCTATGGCAACCGCCAGCTAAATAATAAGGTAAACAATACAAACCCTTACTGGTTCAGCTATCCGGGCTACAGCGAGATTTTTACAGGACATGTAGACACTGCCATCAACTCCAATGATTACCAGCCCAATCCAAATACCACGGTTCTCGAATTCTTTCAGCAACAGGCCTCCTTTAAAAATAAAATAGCCGCATTTGGTGCATGGGATGCTTTCGACAGAATTCTGAACGAGAAAAGATCCGGTATACCGGTGATCTCTGCTTTTGATAAAACAGCCCCGTTCAATCCAACAGCTCAACAGCAACTGATAGACCAGATGCTGGCAGACAGTTACAAACCATGGCATACAGAAGAATGCCTCGATGTATTTACGTATGCGGCCGGAATGAATTACCTGAAAGAAAAACAGCCCAATGTGCTGTACCTCTCTTTTGGAGAAACAGATGAGTGGGCGCATGCCGGAAAATACAGGTCCTATTTAAATGCTGCCAATCAGGTAGACCAATGGATAGAACAACTCTGGAACTATGTTCAGCAAAGTCCAAAATATAAAAATAAAACAGCTATCCTTATCACTACAGATCATGGAAGAGGAGATTTTGTAAAATCTGAATGGACCAGCCACGGAAGTGCGATCAAGGGAGCCGATCAGATCTGGATGGCCCTGATTGGTGCGGGAATTCCGGCATTGGGCGAAGTAAAAAAAACACAGCAGCTCTATCAGCAACAGGCCGCTCAAACAATGGCGAACCTGCTCGGACTTAGCTTCAAGGCTACACACCAGGTAGCAGCGGCCGTTCCATATAAAGACTAGTGCGATTACAGACTAAAGGGCTTAGGACTTTGCAGGCGTTGGCATTCAGGCGCGATAAGCATTAACGTCTGCTGGCGATCAGTAAATTCAGGTCGGTAAATTTCATGTCGAATTTCTGACTGATGTAAAAATCGGTCAGTGCCCCCTTGAAAAGGTAAACCCCTTCTCTCAGGTTGAACTTGTGCCAGACCATTTCTTCCAATCCGCCTTCATCACTTATGTCGAGCATTAAAGGCATCAGCACATTACTGATTGCCTGGCTGGCAGTACGTGCAAAACCACTTGGTATATTGGGCACACAGTAATGAATCACATCGTGCTTTAAAAAAGTAGGATCTTCGTAACTGGTGAGTTCACTGGTTTCAAAACAACCGCCCCTGTCGATGGCCACATCTATGATAATACTGCCGGATCGCATGGCTGCTACCATTTCTTCGGTAACAACTACAGGCGCTCTGCCCGATTCATTGCTTAATGCACCAACCGCCAC
>CALPNW020000067.1 GCA_943325035.2 Sphingobacterium thalpophilum
GTGAGCTTTCTGAAATTCGTTATAAAAATGAATCTTAAAACAATAATTTATTCAAACATTAAACTATCTATTAATTATAATTTTAAAATAAAATAAATGAAAAAAGCACTATTAGTTATGGCAATATTGTTTTCAACAATCTCCATGTATGCTCAGGATTCAACGGTCAAAAAAACGCCTGAAGAAAGAGCAACTATGTATGTTAAAGAATTGAATAAAGAACTCATATTATCTGCAGACCAATCTGTGAAAATTCAGGGAATACAATTAGAGAGTATTAAAAAGGTGGAAGAAATTAGATCTAAAGATGGTGATAAAAAAGAAATCCGTAAGCAAGTAAAGTCAGTTAATGATGGAGCCAATGAAGCAATTAAAACCAATTTAACTGCTGAACAAAAACCAAAATTTGAAGCTTGGATAGAGCAAAAAAAAGAAAAGGCAAAAAATAAGCCTAACGGGAAAGTGACAACTGGGTATTAAGCAAGTTTCACGAATCTTAGTGCCCTCAATTTAATGGCTTTAGGTAAAGCAAAGACCATGATTGTTATAATGACGAATAGGAATGCCAATGAAGTAACAAAAATTGGGTTGCCCGAGACATTTCCGACTATCAGGTTAAAGGCAATAATTCTTAACGTGTATATTCAGCTGGTTCCTTTGAAGAAAATAGGGTAAAAGACGTAGTTTCTTTTATTGAAAGTCATTATCGTGTATTTAATGATAAATAATACCCTAGTATTGCTGGCCTTTCTATGGATGAACCACTTACACAAAAATGTGTTGGATAATCCTGATATGTTTGGATACATAGATCTTTTCAATGCTGGTATTCAAAAGGTAAGTGAAGATTCAGAGAAACAGTATAAGGAGCTGAAAGCTAATAACCTTCACTTTAATTATTGGGTTCATCCAATAAGTCCTGAAATAAAAGCTATTTGGAATCTTAAAGATGGAGTGATAGAAATAGTTTCAGGTGAATTAATAGATGGAGAACATAAACATTTTGAGAGTTCAGACACAATAGAGTATTTATCCATAGACAAAAGGAGTTTGAACATTCTTTTTCTAATTCAGAAGAAAAAAGAAATACCGGGGATGCCCTTAAAACACGGCACCTATTAAACTCCAAGATGATGGTATCCCATTTCAATTTCGCAATATTTGTATAAAAGATATGTACAACCGAAAGAATTGAAAACATCTCGAAATGAAAAAAAATAGAAATAAGGAGAATCAAATTAAATAATTATGAAAAAAAATATCGGAATTTTATTATTATTAAATGTGTTGGGTACAGCAATGTCGTATGCTGAAACCCCACAAATATGGAAGAATATCAAAGTTATCGTGAAAGCAGATCAGCCGGTAGAAACTAGGCAAAGTCTAAAAGTAGAAGCCAATGGTTTTCATCGTTTGGCAATCACACTTTCAAACAAAGGGAAACTGCCACTCACCATTGAAAGAATCATCGTCAGTATTCCAATGAATGATAAACTAACTGACAATTTAGAGATGCTCTATGGGGGAAGCTGCATGGGGCAAACTCCTTTGTTAAGAAAGACTGTTGGAACACAAACTAAAAAGAGTAACAGTAGGATGTACGAAATGGTACGCCTCGCAAACGGGCATTATATTTTCGCTGGCGCTCTTTCATGGCGCATCTTCTTGCCAAATTTTACTGTTAAAGAAGGTGCTTTTGAAGTTTGGTCTAATGGGGAAGGCAAACAACTGAAACCTGGTCAAACGATTCAGTATGAACAAATCGTTCTTAAGCACACCAATAATTGGCTTGATTTACTTGATCAATTTGGTACCGCCATTGCTAAGGAAAATAAAATAACCAAACTTAAACCCGCAGATTATAAGGGTTGGGCAACCTGGGATTATTACGGTAGGGTGTTTACACCAAAAGATATCTACGGTAATATGGATCAGCTGAATAAACTGTCACCTGAAGCAAACATGATTCAAATTGATGGAGGATGGTGGACTGAAAGGGGTGATTATAAAAGCTTGAGGCCAGATATGTTGCCAGGTGGCCTAAAGGAAATTTTTGCTCGTATTACTTCCGAAGGAAAAACTCCAGGATTGCATTTTGATGGCTTTAGGGGTGATGCTAATTCTGAAATTTGTAAAACACATCCTGAATATTTTCTGCACGATCAAGATGGAAACTTAATAGTTGAAACTGCTGTAATGCCAGATAAGGTTATGAAAAATACATATTTCGATTATTCACATCCAGGTGCAAGGGCACATATAGCAGATTGTATAAAAAATATGAAAAATAACTGGGGAGTACGTTATTTTAAAATTGACTTTATGCGGTACGGATTAGAAGAATTTGTGAAGGAGAAAAACAAGCAAGTAAAAACCATTAAAGCCTACGAACCTTCCATTACTAGCGTGGAACGTTTTCGTCTTGGGATGAAAACCATGCGAGAAGCGATGGGAGATGATTCTTATTTTCTTGGTTGCTCTGCAGTGTTTGGTCCATGTATTGGCTATGTTGATGGTATGCGAACAGGTGGAGACATTCACCCACTTTACGAAGCTTTCCCAGAAAGGTGTCTTGCTAACTTAAGTAACTTCTATTTGAGTGGCAAAGTATTTAATGGTGATGCAGATTACTTGGTTTTCAGAGAAGGTAGTGATGAAGATGAAAAGGTTTCTAAGGAAAAATTTAAGCACGGTGGGAGCATGACAATGAATGAAGCGCAAATGTGGGCTGATTTCAACAAACTCTATGGGACAACTCGTCTGCAAAGTGACAACCTCATCACACTACGTCCGGAACGTAAAGCGCTTGTAAAAGAAGTTTTTAAGTTTCCTGTCATGGACCAAACTATCCCTTTGGATTTCTGGAAACATGCTACCAATAAGAGTGATGGCTTTGAGTTAGTAATTGCCCGTAAGGGTAAAGATATCTATTTAGGTGTTTTCAATTGGAGCGATAATCCCAAAGAATATGAACTGCAAGCTTTTGGAAGGCCAAAGTTGATCAAGTTGGAAGGACGGCATTCTTTATTATTAAAATATGAAGGCAAAGATTCATTCAAAGAACTATGTAAGAAACTTCAATCAATGTAAATCATTATGAAGAAACATTCAGCATTCCTTTTATTATATTGCCTGACTCTTTTTGTATTGTCAGCATGGTCTCAAAAAAAGAACCTTGCACAAAATTACCCACAAATAATTGATCTCTCTTTTATACCTGCCACACCTACTAATCCGGAAAAATAGAAATCTCATTTAGTGGAATTTGATGAGGTTTGATATTATAATTTAAAAGATTTAAAATTATGCTAAATACAAAAAGAATAATACTGCTTTTAGTAACTATTTATCAATCCTTTAGCACTTTAGCTGCTGAAACAGAACCCTGGAAAGGTATTACTGTTGAGGTCAAAGCCAACCAGACAATTGAAACTAAAATGACTTTGAAAAAAAATACTGATGGATTTGATTATTTATCAATTTCCCTAACAAACAAAGGCAACAATCCGATTATTATAGAAAATATTACCATTCGAATTCCTCTTGCTGAAAAGTTAGAGAAGGGATTAGAGATGTTTTATGGTGGCAGCTGCATGGGACGTACGCCTCTGTTGCGCCAGAATGTTGATATTGAAAACAAAATGAATTCTAGTCATATGTATGAAATGATAAGACTTAAAAATAGTCAATACATTTTTGCTGGATCGGTATCATGGCGAATTTTTATGCCAAATTTTACTCAAAAAGATGGTGCGTTGTTAATTTCTTCTGATGGTGAAGGCAAGCAAATTAAATCTGGTCAAACGATTCAATACGAGCAAATTGTTCTTAAAAAAACGAATAACTGGATCGAGACGCTTAATCAATTTGGAACTGCGATTGCAAATGAGAACAAAATTACCAAAATAAAAAAAGTTGATTACAAAGGTTGGGCTACCTGGGATTATTATGGATTCAAGTTTTCAACGAATGCGCTTAAAGCCAATATGATTGCCATTAAAAAGGTATATCCTTCTGCGAATTTATTTCAAGTAGATGCTGGCTGGTCAACAGTTCGTGGCGATAATACTTCTATAAGAGCTGATCTGGAAGGTGGTATGAAGGCCATTGCTGATCTAAGTAAAGCAGCTGGAATGACACCTGGAATTTGGTTAGATGGCTTTCGCGCTGATTCAACATCTGAAATTTTTAAAAAACATCCTGAATATTTTCTACGCGACCAGAACAACAAAATAATAGTAGAGACCAAACAAAAGACTGATGAAGTATGGAACCATGTTTTTTTCGACTATTCTCACCCTGGAACGCGTGCATATATGGCTGAAAATATTCGGGTAATTAAAGAAGTTTGGGGTTTTCGTTATTTTAAAATGGATTTCATGCGTTTTGGTTTGAATCAACAGATTAAAAATATGAATCCTACTGTAAAAAAAATTAAAGCTTTTGACACGACAATAACTGATTTAGAAAGAATGCGTCTTGGTCTTACAACGATGCGTAAAGCTATAGGACAAGAAAATTACTTTTTGGGATGTTCGGCGGTTTTTGCTCCTTGCATTGGATTTGTTGATGGGATGCGGACCGCTGGCGATATCAATCCAAATTACGATGCTTTTCCTGAACGAGTATTGGGAAATGCTGGTAATTTTTACTTAAAAAAAGTATTTAACGTAGATGCTGATTATCTAGTGTTTCGTGCAGCTTCCGATGAAGATAATAGCGTTAGTCAGGAAGCAAAAAAACATGGTGGAAGCCTAACTTTAAACGAGGCTAAAATGTGGGCAGATTTCAGCAAACTTTATGGCAACTGCAGATTGAGTAGCGATAACCTCATAAGTTTACGGCCGGAACGAATCGATTTAATTAAAGAGGTATTTAATTATCCTCCAATGGACGAAACAATTCCATTAGATGCTTGGCAACACGCAAAAAATAAGTATGACGGGTTTGAGTTAATTATCGCATATAAGGGCAAGGATATTTATCTTGGTGTTTTTAATTGGGGAAACGATCCAAAAGAATATGCGCTTCAATCTTTTGGTATTTCTGAAGCTGTTCACCTAGATGGAAGAAATTCCCTACTATTAAAATATGAAGGTAAAGATACATTTAAAGATCTCTGTCAAAAACTTCAATCAAAATAATTGGACTTTAATCACTTTTTATTCTTCAATCTTTTGCAAATAAGACAATGCAATCATGCCAATGCCAAAGAGTATAAATGTATTTCCTGACCATAAATTTATTGATGTAGATAATGTGGTAGGGACGTGTTCACTGAAATAATAGATTACCAATAATACCCCAATTATTAAAAAAAAAGCGCCAATAACAAATCTGAGGTCTAATAATTTTTTCATATTTTAAAGTTTATATATTTAGTAGAATAAAAGATTTAGTATCAAAGTAGTAAACAAAACAATTATTCCAAGAATCAGTGGATTTTTATACCAAACTTTTGCTTTGTCATTTTGTCTTGGTGTTAAACTATATACCAGACCTACTAAATCTTTATCAGATTTTGGTTTTGTAATTAAACTCACAACAACTGTTACTACAAAACATACAATAAAAGCTATCCAAGCAATATTAAATGCATGGCTAGTGCCTGAATAATAAGTATGTAAATTAGTGATCCAACCTCCTTTACCCTCGGCTGTAGTTAAGCCATGTGCTAATGCCGCTCCTAAAGTTC
Organism: Sphingobacterium thalpophilum; assembly: GCA_943325035.2. Lineage (GTDB taxonomy): Bacteria > Bacteroidota > Bacteroidia > Chitinophagales > Chitinophagaceae > Sediminibacterium. The sequence goes on from CALPNW020000067.1 coordinate 5,696, forward strand.
CACTCAAAAGACCAAAGAATGCCCCATTAGCCGTTGTTCTTTTCCAAAACATACCTAGTAGAAATGTAGCAAATAGTGGGGCATTTACAAAGCTGAATACCAATTGAAGAAGATCCATGATACTATTGTATCCTTTAGCAACATATGCTGTTGCAATTGATAGAAGGATACCTATAATTGTGGAAGTTTTACCAACAACAAAATAATGTTTTTCGGAAGCTTCTTTTTTAATATATGCTTGATATATATCAAAAGTGAACACAGTATTAAAAGCGGTAACATTTCCAGCCATGCCTGACATAAATGATGCAATAAGTGCAGTGATGCCTACGCCTAAAATTCCATTTGGATATAAATTGGTAAGCAAAGTTGGTAATACCATATTATAATCAGTTTCACCATTTGCAGTTATTGGTAAGTCAAAAGTTGAAAACTGTTTTTGTAACGCGAGTATTATTATTCCGGGAAGAATAACAATAGCGGGCATGAATATTTTGGGAATACTTGCAATAATTGGAGTTCGTTGAGCAGCGTTCAAATTTTTAGAAATCATAGCTCTCTGAACAACCAAGAAATCAGTACACCAGTAACCAAAAGCTAATACAAAACCAAGACCAAAAACAAGACTGAACGCATCAACACCCATTGGATTGGTGGATTCACTTCCCATTCCTTTCCATACATGTAATTTAGCATTATCAACATTTTGTATAATTCCTTCTATTCCCCCTGCTTTATTTAAACCAAGGTAAACCAATGGGGCAATTCCTAATACAATTAGGAAAAACTGAAGCACTTCATTATAAACAGCACTAGTTAATCCACCGAGATACGTATAAACGAGTACAATGCCAGCTGCCATCCATACAGAAACATCAAAATCCCAACCAAGTACAACATTCATTAGCATGGCTAATGCATATAAGGACACTCCAGATGAGAAAATGGTCATTGTTGCAAAAGTAATTGCATTAAAACCTCTGGTCTTTTCGTCATATCGTAGTGCAAGATATTCTGGTACAGATCTGGCTTTACTTCCATAATAAAAAGGCATCATAAAAACACCTAAAAAGATCATGGCAAGTGCTGCCCCTAACCAATAAAAATGAACTGTGTATAATCCATACTTTGCTCCGTTTGCCGCCATGCCAAGTACTTCTTGCGCGCCTAGGTTAGCCGAAATAAAAGCAAGTGAAGTGATCCAGAGCGGTATATTTTTATTGCTCATTAAAAAGTCATTGCCTGTTTTTATCTTCTTTTTCAGCACATAGCCGATGGTAACCACAAAAAGAAAATATACTCCAATGACTAAATAGTCTATTAGTTCAAGATGCATGGCTAAATTTTACAATTGTTAGAAAGTAATGCAATACTAGAACTTAGATAGTAGAGATTCCAATCAATATAATCTCAAATACTATGTTGTTTTGTTTCATTTTAAGTTACTTTAACTGTGTACTTCCATCAATTTTCATTAAAGTGACAATAAAACCCATTTAAATAAGACAAGAACCTCAAAAAAATTATTTTGTATTTTTATGATTTGAAATATATTCAGAAGGAGATACCTTGTAATATGCCTTAAACCATTTAGAGAAATATTGTGGATTTGAGTGGCCTATTGTATAGGCAACTTCGGAAATATTCATTTCTGAATGAATCAGGAGGTCAGCTGCTTTTTTTAATCTTATTGAGTCAACAAATTCTTTTCCTGTTGTGCCAGTTATTGCTTTAATTTTTCTGAAAAAAGTGGAACGACTCATTGCCAAGGTTTGAGCTAAATAGTTAATATTTAATTCTGTTTCACCAATATGCTTATCAACATATTTTAATAGTTTTTCTAAAAATTCTGCATCCCTACTATTTGTGGTAATTTCTTGTGGGTTTTTGTATGTATTGTTTTTGAAGAGCTGTCTTAATTTTTCTCTGGAATCAATTAAATTTTTAATAGTTAAGCCAAGTAGATTTATATTAAAAGGTTTTGGAAAATAATAGTCTGCACCAATTTCTAAACCCTTTAACTGACTTTCAGCATCACCTCTGGCAGTTAATAATATAACTGGTATATGGGAAGTATTAAAATTGTTTTTAAGATCACGACATAACTCAAAACCATCAACTTCCGGCATTATAATATCACTAATAATTATATCTGGTTGATATTGGTTTGCCATTTCTATTCCAATTTTACCATTGGGTGCAACAATCACATTATAAGTTTCTACTAAATAATGGCTAATATTTTTGAGTAAATCGATATTATCGTCTACATAAAGTACAGTACTTTTTTCTGGATCTAGTTCCTCTATTTTTTTATTTAGTAATTCTATTTCTTGAAATGGAATTACTCCTTTATCAAAACTCCTTAATGTTGAAAGGTTATCAGACTTCCAAATTACTTTGTCGGCTTTTTCTTCACTAGAATAAACGGCTTCATTCAGAGGTAAACTTATGGTGAAATTAGAGCCTTTTTCAGACTCACTTTTTACTGAGATCAACCCCTTATGCAGTTCTATCAGATTTTTTGTTAGAGATAAGCCAATACCAAAGCCATTTTCATAAGAATCCGTATTAACGCTCAAGTGGTAAAAACGATCAAATATTTTTGATAAATTCTCCTTCTTTATACCTATTCCATTATCAATAACACTAATTTCTAGGTATTCATTATTGATACTCGGATTAATTGAAACATCAACTTTACCACCAGTCTTAGTATATTTTATAGCATTTGAAATTAGATTGATTACTGCTTTTTCGATAGCATTTGAATCATACCAAATAGAGTATGAGGACTTGAAGCTATTAAATGTTAGTTCTATTTTTTGCTTATTAGCTAAAGGTTCTATAGCAAATACCAGGTTTTTAATGAAATCGACAATGTCATTATTTCTAACATTAATTTGATAGTTCCCAATTTCCATTTTCTGTATTTCTAACAATTCATTGGTGAGACTCAGCATTTGATTTACATTCTTTTCAACAGTTATTACATCTTTCTCTTGTTCTGTATTCAGTGTTAAATTTCTTATTAGCCTTTCAATGGAGCACACAATTATTGTAAGTGGTGTTCTGATTTCATGAGAAATGTTGATAAAAAACTGAAGTTTTGCCTCTTTTATATTATCTATTTGAGCTTGATACTGTTTTTCTAAGACAGCTTCATGTTTTTTTTGCACTCGCTTTTTAGTAATTGTAGATACTAAGTATATCAAACTCAAAAGAATAATACTATAAATTATAAATGCAGGAAAAGAACCCCAAAAGGAAGGATGAATTTCAATGTTTATGAATGTATTATCAGTCTGCCAAATACCATCTTCGTTGGAAGCTCTAATTTTAAATATATATTTTCCTGTTGGTAGATTTGAATACTCAGCTATTCTGTTTTCCGATGAAGTATAAATCCAATCTTTATCAAATCCCTCTAGCTTATAAGCATACTTACATTTAAGCGGATTGATATAATTGAAAGTTATAAATTCAAATTTTATATTATTTTCTGAATGTGGTAATATAAGCAAATTTGAAGCTAGTAAACTTCCTTTGCTTTTTGAATTCACACCATTAATAAAAATATTTTGAATAATTGCAGGTTCAATATATTTGTTTAGATTAATTATATTTGGCGAAAATTCGGAAACGCCATTGATGCAACCAAAATACATAAGGCCTTTATTGTCTTGAAACGAAGCATGTTCAACAAATTCATAATTTATAATACCATCTGCAATATCGTAACTTACTATCTTGTTGGTTTGTTTATTGAATTTAACTAAACCTTTATTTGTACCTAACCACAAATTATTATTCTTGTCACTTTGGATTGATTGAATCATATTGCTTGGTAATCCGTCTTTAACAGTAAATACTTCTAGATTTAAAATATTTCCTGAGGAGATTGTCTGAAAATGAACAAGACCATTCCTTGTTCCTAGCCAATAATTGTTAGCGCTATCCAAATAAATGTCTGAAATGTATTTACTGAAATTATCATCTTTGTATTTCTGATTAACAGAAACAAATGTTTTTATCTGATCATTCGTATCCAAATCTGCCTTAATTAGTCCTCTAGTTTCTGTTCCTATCCAAATACAATTCATTCTTTTATCATACTTAAGAGATCGAATTGTGTTTTGTGATTTGTTCTTTAAAAAAAAGGAATCTTTAAATGTATTTATTTGAGATAATTCATTGTTGTCTTTTAAAATAAAGCTTATTAAATTTTCGCCAGATCCAACCCAATATTTATTTTGTTTGTGACAAATTGAAAAAACAACACCATTAAACAGATCATTTGTAACTATTTTTTTAGACTCGATATTCTCCTTATTATAAGTTATAATAAATAAACCATCTGAAGTGCCAGCTAAGTAATGATTATTATCAATTTCCGTTAATGAAAAAACGGATAGATTCTTTAATAATTCTTTTATTTCCTTTTTATTTTCTAAATCATAAACATGCAATCCATCTAAAAGTGTTCCTACCCACAAACGATTATATGTGTCTTTTGCAATAGACCTTGAACTTTTTGTAGAAAATAAACCAGCTGTTTTTATTAAATCATTTGAAATTTTATAATTTTCAAATTTGATTCCAGCAGTATTATTAAAAAAAACACCATTGCCAATTGACCCCAGCCAAAGTGTATTATCTCTGGATTTATAAATACTCCGTAATTTATTGCTTAGTACTTCAGTTTCATTTAACCGCTGAAGATTAAATATTTTCTTTTCCAAATTATCTTTTAGAATTAAAAAAACACCACTTCTTCTTGATATTATCCATAAATTGTTTTTTTCATCCTGTGACATATCAATAATTCTTGAAAAAGATGGATTGATTTTTTGAGAATATATTAAGACAGGTGTATACTTTCCTTTAATATTTCTTAATTGATATAATCTGTCTTTATCTGTTGCAACCCAAATATTCGAATAAGTATCTTCATAAATAAATGTTGGTTCTTGAGTGATTTCTTTGTCTAAAAATATTTCATCCAGAATAGATAAATTGTTCTTATTTATTTTTGCAATAATAACATGATTGTTGGCTGATAAAATGAAGCTATTATTCTTATTCTTTTGATATATTTTAACTTTATCTAGTACTTCATTTGATATTAATTTGCAACTATTAATTTTGTTACATATTTCTTTTGCAATATCATTTGAAAAAAGACGCTTGCCAGGATTGAACTTCCAAATCCCCTCATTACTAGTTAATAGAATATTGTTATCAATTAATTTTATTGAAAGAATTGTATGTTTAAAGACACTTTCTTTCGAACTAAATTTGTTCAAGTTGTATAAGGTTTCATTCTTAGGGTTGAAAACAGAAATCCCCTCTATAGTTGCAATCCAAATATTACCTACTGAATCTTGGAGAATGGATTGTATGGTATTTCCACAAAGATCATTATAAGAATCTCCTCTGTAATATGTTTTAAATTTAAATCCATCATAACGATTAAGTCCATAATGAGTTCCAAGCCACATATAACCCTCTTTATCTTGAAATATTGTCAGAACTCCATTTTGAGATAACCCCTGTTTATTATCAATATTTTTAAAATCCATTTTCACTTGACCTACACACATAATGTTTGTCAAAAAAAATTGCAATGTCAAATAAAAAAGTATTTTATACATTTTAATTAAAAGAATTTTATTTTAGAAACCGTTTATTGAAAAATTACATTATTTAATATTACTTACAATCAAAGTAGCAGACACTATTCTTACTATATATATTAGTAATAAATCTATATAGCAATTTAAATCATCCTAAAAGATAAAACATATTGTTTATCAGTTAACAAAAAATATTTTTAATTTATTTTATTTTGGTTAGATATGTGCAATAAAAAAAACCGTTCAATAGAACGGTTTTTTTTATTGCACATAAAGTAATAATTAGTATGGATTTTGAACCATATTTGGTGCTTGTAATATTTGTCCATAAGGAATTGATGCAATAATTGCTTTTGAATTCCATCTCGATATTGTTCCAGTTCCACCAGTTGGAAGCACTTCTAAAAGATTCGCACCATCAAAATTGTAGGTTCTAATTATATCTTTTTTATTGCGATAGCAATCCTTTGTTCTTTGGCATTCGCCTACCATTTCTAATCTTTTTTCATTTAAAACGAGATCTAGCAGGTTTGAAATGTTATAATTATTGGCATTCCAGTTTGCAGTGGTAAATTCTACAATCCCAGCACGTTTTCTAATTAAATTGATATTTAACAACACATTTGCTGTATTTCCCAGTTTGGCATAAGCTTCTGCCTTAATTAAAAGCATTTCGGTTGCCCGCAAAACAATTGAAGAACCTAAATTGGTTACACCACCTTGAAAAGAGTATTTATTACAATTAGTAGAATTGGCTTTGAAAACAGCATCTGTAAGCGTAAGTGTAGTTCCAGTTGCATTTGTGTAATTTTTATCAATTAAATTATTACGTAAATCCGTAGGATATTTGTTCAATAAATTAAAATAATCATTTGAAAGTGGCAGATACTGACCAGTACTTTTTTGATTGTAATCAACATCAATGCAAAGGGGTAAAGTGGTTACGGCCGTTCTATACAACATCCAAATTGTTTCGCTAGAGCTTAGGGCATTTGAAAAATAATGCTTATTTAACGACGGTCTTTGGTTTCTAACAACAGTATTAGTACCAAAAAAAACATCCGATGCAGTTACCATTGATACTTTGCCAGAATTTAAAACAGAATCGGCATAAATAATAGCATTATTGGCAATTGTTACATCGGGGTTTGTTGGTTGTAACATTGAATTAAAAATCCTAGCCAAAAGGGCATGAGCTGCTTGTTTTGAAGCTTTGGTTCTATCAGAATTAATTGATTTCAAATATAATGCTGACGTTTTTAAATCTGCAATCATTTGATTATACAACTCGTCAATGGTTGATCTAGTGGCTTCGTTTTTATCATCTGGATTCAAACGCAATGGTAATCCTAGGTTGCTGATATCCTTTTGGGTATATGGACGTGTAAAAAAGTTACTTAATATAAAATAGTTGTACGCTCTTAAAAAATACATTTCTGCAATTGCATTGTTTATTTCAATATCAGTGCCAAATGAATTTTGCGAGATAACAGTGTTACATACATATATATTTTTGTAATAGTCTGTCCATAAAGGCCAACTAAAAGTTCCATTAATTAATGGATCTATAAAATTCGTGGCAAAACTACCTGGCTCACTTGTATTAGTTCTATTTACCTTAGCAAAATCATCACTGCTATTATTACTATAATCGATATAGGTTTTGTCATTACCTGTACTTAAATTAGAATATATACCTGTGCTTAAAAGCTGAATTCCTTGTAGGGATTTAAAATCATCTTTTTTCAAAGAATCATATGGAAATGTTTCTAGCTTATTGCAACTGGAAAATATAATTAAGCTTATTAAAAATATTATAA
>CALPNW020000068.1 GCA_943325035.2 Sphingobacterium thalpophilum
ATGGCGGATTCCGCTTGTACCGTGGGGTTAAGCAAACCGAAAAAATAGAATAATGAAACGTAGTGCAGTTTTTTTGTGTTTGATACTGTTGATGTTCTTTGCTGCCTGCAATTCTGCAGACCAGAGAGCAGACGACAGAGATACGCCCCTGAAAGGCACCATTCATATCAGTGTTGATGAGAGTTTTAAACCGGTGATAGAGGAGCAGTTGAAAGTTCATCATTCATCTTTTCCCAACACAAACATTGTGGTAACTTATAAGCCGGAGGCCGAATGTTTCAAGGATCTGCAGAAGGATAGTACCAGAATGATCATTGTTGCCAAAGGTTTAACCGAAAAAGAAGCGGAATTTTATAAAAGCACATTATCTTACAAGCCTCAATACGGCATACTTGCTTATGACGCTGTTGCTGTAATTGTAAATCGCACTGCAAAAGACAGTATTTTCAGCTTTAAGGATTTACAGGATATATTGAGTGGAAAACACGCTGTTACCGCGGTTATGGATGGTAAATCTGCAACAAGTACGGTAAGATATTTAAAAGACAGTGTGTTGAAAGGCGGGGAATTCGGGAAAAATGTAGTGGCAGCAGAAAATAGCCAGGAGGTCATTGATATAGTTGCAAAAAGGGCTGATGTTATTGGATTGGTTGGAATGAGCTGGATAGGCGATTCTTATGATCCAAAACAAGTTGCATATCTCTCTAAAATCAGGTTGTCGAGGATAGAGTGTACTGCATGTCTGGAAAGAGATATATACGCAAAGCCTTCACAGGCTACAATAACAAGAGGTGAGTATCCTTTGGCACGGCCATTGTATTATATATTAAAGGAAAATACAGCAGGGTTAGGAACAGGGTTCATGAATTTCATGAGTCTGGAACGGGGTCAGCTGATTTTCAGAAGGTCATTTCTGGCTCCGGCTAAAATGGCTTTTCACAAAAGGTTGGGTAGTATTAATTAGGAATAACAAAACAACTATAAAAAGAGAAACATGAAGAAAAATGTTGCTTTGATGTTTGCAGCTTTGTTTGCTGTACAGGTTCTAACCGCACAATTGTCGGAAGGCATTAAGCTGTTGAATTATGATAAGCATACCAGTGCAAGAGAGGTATTTAAGAAGCTTTATGATGCCAATCCTAAAGATCCCCAGAACATCTACTGGATGGGTCAGGGAATTCTGGCAGGTAATGGAATTGAAGTAACTAAAGAAGATGTTGCTGCTGCTAAAGTCCTTTATCAGAAAGGACTTCAGGAAATAGGCAGTGACCCCTGGTTACTGGTTGGTATGGGCCACGTTGAAATCCGTGAAGGTGGAGATATCAACTCTGCCAAGCAGAAGTTTGAACAGGCAATCACTGCTACCACCGAAACGAAAGGAAAGAATAAAGGGAAGCCCAACGCAGCTATTCTGAATGCAATCGGCCGTGCAAATGCCGATGGAGGTACCAACATGGGTGATCCGGTATATGCAATCGATAAATTAAAGCAGGCAGCTACTATAGATCTTCTCAATCCTGATATCCTGATCAATCTGGGGATCAACTACCAGAAAACGGGTGGCGAAAATGGTGGTGATGCAGTAAAATCATACCAGGAAGCCATTTCCAGAGACCCTAAAAATGCATTGGCCATGTTCCGTATCGGTAAAATTTACCAGACACAGAACAACAAGGAAATGTTCGAACAGTTTTTCGATAATACGATTGCTGCAGATCCTGCATTCCCGCCTGTATACTATGCATTGTACCAGTATTATGCCAACAGGGATGTAACCAAAGCCAAAGGCTTCCTCGATAAATATGTTGCTGCAGCCGATAAGGATCCACGCAATGATCTTTATTTAGCAGATTACCTGTTTCGTGCAGGACAGTACGACGAATCTTTGGCCAAGGCTAAAGCAATTGAAGCGGCTGTGGGTTTAAAAGCACTTCCTAAACTGGGTGTGGTATATGCGTATAACTACGACAGAAAAGGGGATTCCGTTCAGGCCAAGAAATACATCGATGAATTTCTGGCAACAGCGGCAGCTGGCGAAATTCAGTCCTCAGATTTTGAATTGGGAATAAAATTAGCTACCAAATTTCCGGGAAGCGAGGAACAGGCTTCTTCTTATGTAGAAAAGGCACTGGCACTCGATACGGTGAAAGCCAACAGGATTGCCCTGATTGGTGCGGCAGCCGATATGTTTGGCAAAGCCAAAGCATATGGTGAGCAGCTGAAGTGGATGAAAAGGCAAATGGAATTCAAAGGAACCATGGCCGAAGCGGATCATTATAAATTAACTGCTGCTGCCTATGCCGCCAAAGCATACCCGCAGACCCTGGATTTCGCCAAAGCCTATATGGCAGCTTTTCCTGAAAAACCGCAGCCATACAGCTTCTTTAAAAGAGCGGCTATACTGGTAAGTACAGATTCTGCCGTTATTATCACCAACCTGGATTACCTCGATTCTGTGTATGCCGTGGTTAATAAGGAGAAATACAAAAAAGACATCTTCATTAACGAGTATTTTAAGTTGCTATATTATGTGAACCGGTTCAATACCCTCAAAAAAAGCCCTGATTTTAAAGTAAAATCGGATGGATCACGAACTGAGGTGGTAGATCAGTTCATTGCAACCTGTCAGCTGGCACTTGCAGTAACCGATAAAATGATTGAGTTGTATCCGGACGTAGCGGATGATAACAACAAATTTGCTACGGAGCAAAAGGCAGCCATACAAAAAAACATCGACTATTATTCCAAGCAGTCACCAAAACAGCCTGGCAAGTAAGTGGTTTTTAAATAATTACTAAGAAATAACTCCTCAATTTGAGGAGTTATTCTTTTATATGCCATTCAGGCTTATTTTTGTGCCTTAATTCAGATTATGGGTTGGTTTTTCTCTATTTTAGACGCAAGCGCCACCAATTCGGCCGCTAATTATTTTCCAATAGGTGTTCAGCTGATTTTTGCTGCAGGATTTGTAGCCGCCATGATTGGCATATCGGCCCTTGTTGGTCCCAAACGTAAAACAGCGGATAAGCTGGAAACCTTTACCAGTGGTATCAAGACCCATGGTAATGCCCGTCAGCCGATGGCCATCAAGTATTTTCTGGTTGCCATCCTCTTTGTATTATTTGATGTGGAAGTGATCTTTTTTTACCCTTATGCGGTTAATTTCCGGGAGTTAGGCTGGCAAGGGTTTTATGCAGTGCTGATGTTTGTGGCCTTTTTCATGGTAGGATTTGTCTATATCCTTAAGAAAGGTGCTTTGAACTGGGAAGATTAAGCCTATTCATTATTTGATTAATAGCTATTTGTTTATAAATTTTTAAAAATATTCCTCCTTTAGGGGAGGATCAAGGAGGATCAATCATGTCACGTCCGGTTAGATATAATATTCATCCGATTGAAGCCAACCCTGCAGATTCTATAACGTATGTAGATGCACCAGATGGTTTTGGCGGAGACGGTTATTTTGCAGCCAAACTCAGTGAAGTGGTTGGCCTGGCACGTAAGAATTCTATGTGGCCAATGCCATATGCTACTTCTTGCTGTGGCATTGAATTCATGGCTACAGCTGCTTCCCACTACGATCTTGGTCGTTTTGGTGCAGAAAGAATGAGCCATTCACCCCGTCAGTGTGATCTGTTGATGGTAATGGGTACTATTTCAAAGAAAATGGGCCCCGTATTGCGCCAGGTATATCTGCAGATGGCAGAGCCGCGTTGGGTAATTGCAGTAGGTGCATGTGCTTCCAGTGGTGGAATTTTTGATACCTACAGTGTGCTGCAGGGAATTGATCAGGTAATTCCGGTAGATGTTTATGTGCCGGGATGTCCTCCCCGCCCTGAAGCTATTCTGGATGGGTTTATGAAAATTCAGGATCTGGTTGGTATGGAAAGTATACGCAGAAGAAATGGAGAACAGTACAAAGCGCTGATGAACGGATACGGAATACAATAACCCCCGGCCTCCAAAAGGAGGCTGAGGATCAAACAAATAAAATTAAGCCTCTAAGGAGGTTTGGGGTATGGCTATAACAAACGAACAAATAAAGCAAAAGCTCACCGAAAAATTCGGGGAGGACGTTCTCAACTTTGAGGAAACTTATGGTATGCTCAGTTTTGAAGCGCCCAAAGAACAAAACCTTAAGGTATTGCAATACCTGCATGACGAGCCTTCACTTGGGTTTCAGTTTCTTACGGACCTTTGCGGAGTAAATTTTCCGGAAAGTACAGGAAGAGAACTAGCGGTAGTATATCATTTACACAACCTGCAGGAAAATATCCGCCTCCGTTTCAAAATATTCATGAGCCTGGAACAACCCGATGTATATACTGCATCAAAGCTGTATTCCAGTGCCGATTGGATGGAAAGGGAAACCTTCGATTTTTTTGGGGTAAATTTTATTGGTCATCCTAATTTAAAAAGGATTCTGAATGTAGATGAGATGGATTACTTCCCGCTCAGAAAAGAATATCCTTTAGAAGACCAGACCAGGATAGATAAAGACGACGAAATGTTTGGAAGAGGATAGTATTCAGCATATGGAATTTCGATTATTGAAATAAAATAAATTAGCCCCTGTAGGGGTTTGGGGTATGAACGATCATCATATAATATTACCAGAAGGGTCTATTGAAAAACAAACGACTACTTTAAACCTTGGTCCTACACACCCAGCAACGCATGGTGTGTTCCAGAATATTATGGAGCTGGATGGAGAGCGCGTGGTATCCACTGAACTTACAGTTGGATATATTCACCGTGCATTTGAAAAGCTGGCTGAACGCAGACCACTTTATCAGATTACACCAATTACAGACCGGTTGAATTATTGCAGCAGTCCCATCAATAATATGGGCTGGCATCTTACCTGCGAAAAATTACTGAAGGTGGAAACGCCCAAGCGGGTAGATTATCTGCGGGTGATCATCATGGAGCTGTCCCGTATTTCAGATCACCTGATCTGTAACTCCATTGTAGGGGTAGATGCAGGCGCATTTACCGGTTTCCTGTATGTAATGCAATACCGCGAACTGATCTATGAAATTTATGAGGAAGTATGCGGTTCCCGTCTTACAACCAATATTGGCCGCATTGGTGGTTTCGAAAGAAATTTCACTAATACAGCATTTATTAAACTCGAGAAATTCTTAAACGAATATCCAAAAGTGCTGAGAGAGTTCGAAAATCTTTTAACACGCAACAGAATTTTCATAGACCGTACAGCAGGTTCGGGAGGCATCAGTGCCGAGCGTGCATTAAACTATGGTTTTACCGGTCCTAACCTGCGTGCTGCAGGAGTAGATTATGATGTACGGGTGCACAGCCCTTACAGCAGTTACGAAGATTTTGAATTCAGTATTCCGGTAGGAAAAACAGGAGACAACTATGATCGTTTTCTGGTACGTAACCAGGAAATGTGGCAGAGTCTGAGCATCATTAAGCAGGCTTATCAGAAAGTACAGGAATTCAAGGGAACAGATGCCGAAGTTTATCATGCCGATGTTCCCGAATACTATCTTCCTAAAAAAGAAGATGTGTATACAAAGATGGAAGCCCTGATCTGGCATTTCAAGATCATTATGGGAGAAGTGGATATGCCCAAAGGGGAAGTCTATAAATCAGTAGAAGGCGGAAACGGGGAGTTGGGATTTTATCTGATCAGTGATGGCGGAAGAACTCCGTTCAGACTGCATTTCCGCAGACCATGCTTTATTTATTATCAGGCATATCCTGAACTGATCAAGGGCGCAATGCTGAGTGATGCAATTTTAACTATGAGTAGTCTTAACCTGATTGCAGGTGAGCTGGACGCATAGAAATTTAGAAATAAGAATGTAGAATTATGGTACAATTTTCACAGGAACAGTTAACAGAATTCAGCCGGCTGGTAGAACGTTATCCGGAAGGAAAACAGAAGAGCGCATTGCTCCCTGTGCTTCACCTGGCACAGGAAAGTTTCGGCGGATGGCTGAGTGCAGCAACACTGGACTATGTAGCAGAATTGCTGAAGATCACGCCAATTGAAGTATATGAAGTAGCTACTTTCTACAGCATGTACAATTTAAAACCGGTGGGTAAATACCTGTTTGAAGTTTGTCATACCGGGCCGTGCATGATCAGCGGAAGCGATCATATTATTGAATACATACAGCAGAAACTGGGGTTAAAGCCGGGCGAAACAACTGCAGACGGGTTGTTTTCACTTAAAACAGTAGAGTGCCTGGGAGCCTGCGGTTATGCGCCGATGATGCAAATGGGTAAAACCTATCGCGAGCATCTCACGAAAGAAAGAGTAGACGCAATTATTGAAGAATGCAGAAAAAATGCTGCAGCAAATAATTAACTAATTATGGGTGTAAAATTATTACTGGATAAGGCACATGTAGAAGGTATCCGCAGCTTCAATGTATATCGCAGAGAAGGTGGGTACAAGAGTGTGGAGAAAGCCTTAAAGGAAATGGGTCCGGAAGCCATTGTGGAAGAAGTGAAGAAGAGTGGATTAAGAGGAAGAGGTGGTGCAGGTTTTCCGGCAGGTATGAAATGGAGTTTTATTGCCAAGCCCGAAGGCGTTCCGCGTCACCTGGTTTGTAATGCAGATGAAAGTGAGCCTGGTACTTTTAAAGACAGGTACCTCATGGAGTTTCTTCCGCACCTGCTGATCGAAGGATTGATAGTGGCTTCGTTTGCATTGGGCAGTCATGATACTTATATCTATATCCGTGGAGAATATGCCTGGATCGTGGATATTCTGGAAGAAGCTATTAATGAGGCCAAAGAAAACGGATTCCTCGGAAAAAATATTCTGGGTACCGGTTTCGATTGTAATATTCATGTGCAGCGGGGTGCCGGAGCGTATATATGTGGCGAGGAAACTGCATTGATAGAATCACTCGAAGGCAAACGCGGCAACCCACGGATCAAACCTCCGTTTCCTGCTATACAGGGTTTATGGCAGCGACCTACAGTAGTGAACAATGTAGAAACGCTTGCTGCTGTTGTTCCTATCATTAATATGGGAGGAGAGGAGTATGCTAAAATTGGTGTTGGCCGTTCTACCGGAACCAAATTGATTTCTGCCTGTGGCAATATCAATAAGCCGGGTGTGTATGAGATAGACATGACCATTTCAGTAGAAGAATTTATTTATTCGGATGAATATTGCGGGGGAATTGCCAATGGAAAAAGACTGAAAGCCTGTATACCGGGTGGATCATCTGTTCCTATTCTTCCTGCCAATCTTTTGCTGAGAACAGCAAAAGGAGAGCCCCGGCTGATGAATTATGAAAGCCTGAGTGATGGTGGCTTTGCCACAGGTTCTATGATGGGTTCAGGTGGATTTATTGTACTCGATGAAGACCAGTGCATTGTAAAAAACACCTATACACTTGCCCGTTTCTATCGTCATGAAAGCTGCGGACAGTGTTCGCCGTGCCGGGAAGGAACAGGTTGGATGGAGAAGATCCTGAAGAGCATAGAAACCGGTAACGGGAAGCTGAGTGATATAGATCTTCTGTGGGATATACAGCGTAAGATAGAAGGTAACACTATTTGTCCTTTAGGGGATGCTGCAGCTTGGCCCGTAGCCGCTGCGATCCGTCACTTCAGGGATGAATTTGAATGGCATGTGCTGAATCCGGAAGAGGCGCAGAAAAGAAATTATGGACTGGCTCATTATGCCGATCCTATTCATGTACCAGCTTAATTAAGTTATGTCTGAACAACCATTATTTAAAGTAACGATCGATAATATTACGATTGAAGTACCTGCGGGAACAACAATCCTCCATGCTGCGCGTAAAATTGGTGGTGATATTGCACCGCCTGCCATGTGCTATTACAGCAAACTAGAAGGCAGTGGCGGTAAATGCAGAACCTGTCTGGTAGAGGTAAGCAAGGGATCTGAAAAAGATCCGCGCCCGATGCCTAAACTGGTGGCAAGCTGCAGAACAACCGTGATGGACGGAATGGAGGTGAAAAATATCACCAGTCCCAAAGTAATTGATGCACGCAATGGAGTGGTTGAATTCTTACTGATCAATCATCCGCTGGATTGTCCGGTTTGTGATCAGGCAGGGGAATGTCACCTGCAGGATCTCAGTTATAGTCATGGTTCAGAATCCACCCGTTACGAATTTCAAAAAAGAACTTTCAAAAAGCACGATCTGGGAGAACATATTCAGTTGCACATGACCCGCTGCATCCTCTGTTATCGTTGTGTTTACACAGCAGATCAGCTTACGGGTAAAAGAGAGCATGGCGTGCTGGACAGGGGAGACCATTCGGAGATTGCTACCTATATCCAGAAGAACCTGGATAACGAATTTATCGGTAATGTGATTGATGTATGCCCGGTTGGTGCATTAACAGATAAAACGTTCCGCTTTAAAAATAGGGTATGGTTCCTGAAACCAATGGATGCTCACCGTAACTGTCCTTCGTGCAGTGGTAAAGTAACTCTATGGAACAGGGGTGATGAAGTGTTCCGTGTAACAGCAAGAAAAGACCAGTGGGGAGAAGTAGAAGATTGGATTTGTAATACCTGCAGATTTGATACCAAGAAATCAGCCGACTGGGTAATAGAAGGACCGCGTTTGATAGACCGGCATTCGGTGATTGCCCAGGGGCATTATGCAGGTTCGGTGGGAACCCACATTCCTAAAGAAACATTTGAAGCAGTACATGATGGCCGCAAGCCAAAACTGCTGATGGATATACATGCAGTGAGTGATGTAAACAGACCAGAAATAACATTGAGTTTGTTGGAAAGACCGGCGCATTCCACTGACTTTAAACCTAACCAAGACTAATTGATATACGCATGACACTATTGGCATTTGATTGGATATTACTGGTAGAAAAACTGATCCTGATTGCGATCATCGTTTTTGCGAGCCTGGGTATTGCCCTATACACCACATTTGCAGAACGCAAAGTGGCAGGCGCTTTACAGGATCGTCCGGGTCCGAACAGGGCAGGACCTTATGGATTACTCCAGCCATTTGCGGATGGACTGAAACTGATCATGAAAGAAGAGATCATTCCGGATTCCGCCAACAAGGTATTGTTTATACTTGGGCCTGGTCTGGCGATGACCGCAGCGCTGATGACCTGTGCGGTTATTCCATGGAGCAGTCATATAGAGATTGGTGGCAGAAGTATTGATCTGCAGATTGCAGATATCAATATCGGCATCTTATATGTTTTTGGTGTAGTGAGTCTGGGGGTATATGGAATCATGATCGGAGGCTGGGCTTCCAATAATAAGTTTTCGCTGATGGCTGCACTTCGTGGTGCATCACAGGCAATCAGTTATGAACTGGCAATGGGTCTTTCATTGATTGCAGTACTGATGATCTCCGGGTCACTCAGTTTAAAAACAATTGTAGACGGACAGATGGCTCCGGGAGGTTACTGGAACATCATTTATCAGCCACTGGGTTTTATTATATTCTTTATCTGTGCGCTGGCAGAATGCAACAGAACACCGTTTGATTTGCCGGAAGCGGAAAATGAACTGAACATGGGTTTCCACCAGGAATATTCCTCTATGAAGCTGGGGTTCTATCTTTTTTCTGAGTACGTAAATATGATCATGAGCAGTGCGGTAATGGCCTGTTTGTTCTTTGGCGGATATGATATTCCTTTTTTGGATGAAAGCAAGCTTGCAGTGAACACCGCTGCAATACTGGGGGTGATTGCTATCCTGGCCAAGATAGTATTTTTCCTATTTTTATTTATGTGGATCCGCTGGACTATTCCGCGTTTCAGGTATGATCAGCTGATGAATGTGGGATGGAAAAAATTAATTCCACTGGCCTTGTTCAATATGCTGCTTACAGGAGCAATCATCCTGTGGCTGCAGAAATAAAGAAACAAAGGGTTGAGATTTCAATAATAGACTGGTAGATTTTTTTGAGCATTAATTTTTAATCGCAATAGATGCAAGCATTAACAAATAGAAGGATGGAGGTGAGCAGGAAGCCCATGAGTTTCATGGAGAGTCTTTATATCCCTGCTATCCTGAAAGGCATGGTAATTACCTTTAGTCACCTTTTTAAGAAGCAGCCAACCATCCGTTATCCGGAGCAGACGCGTGAGTTCAGCCCTGTTTTCAGGGGGCTTCATGTATTGAACCGCGACGAAGAAGGCCGTGAACGTTGCACTGCCTGTGGATTATGTGCTGTAGCCTGTCCGGCAGAAGCCATTACCATGGAGGCTGCAGAGCGGATGGATGGTGAGGAAAACAGGTATCGCGAAGAGAAGTATGCAGCAAAGTATGAGATCAATATGCTCCGTTGTATTTTCTGTGGATTGTGCGAAGATGCTTGCCCTAAAGACGCTATTTATTTAAGTGAAACTTTTGCGCCTGCTAACTTTAACCGGAAAGGATTTATTTATGGTAAAGAGGATCTGCTGATCCCCGACCGGAATAAAGAGCCGGAGGCTTATGCAAAAGCAGTAGGAGAAAAAAGAGGGAATAATTAATAATTCAAGAAAATGAGTACAGTTCAACTATTATTTTTCTTTTTAAGTGTACTGGCAATTTTCAGTGCGGTGATGGTATTGGTGAGTAAAAACCCGGTACACAGTGTGCTCTGGCTGATTGCAGTATTTTTTGCCATATCCGGACATTATATTTTACTAAACGCACAGTTTCTGGCCATTGTTAACCTGATCGTTTATGCAGGTGCAATTATGGTACTGTTTCTGTTTGTAATCATGCTGATGAACCTGAACGCAGAATCTGAACCACGTAAACATTTGCGGATGAAATTTGCCGGCGTTATTTCCGGCGGATGTTTTCTGCTGGTATTGATTTCACTGGTTCGCCAGACTCCGGAACTAACCGGAAAAACAGTAATGATGGCAACAGGTGATATCGGGCTGATTAAAAATTTAGGCAAGGCGCTGTTCAGTGATTATGTAGTTCCATTTGAAATAAGCAGTGTTTTGTTTCTGAGTGCAATGGTTGGCGCTGTTGTAATAGGCAAAAAAGATTAACACGTTCTCCGCAGGGAGGCTGGTGTTGTTGAAATAAACTATTTGTTAACGTTCCTTACGGAATATAAATAAAAGCCCTTTCAGGGGTTTTGGGTTATGCCAGTACAATACTATATCTACTTCTGTTTAGCGCTTTTCAGCATCGGTGTAATCGGTGTGCTGACCAGAAGAAATGCGATCATCGTTTTTATGTGTATAGAGCTGATGCTGAATGCAGTGAATTTATTGCTGGTAGCATTTTCCAAAATGCATCATGCAGCAGCAATTACTTCCAATCCTGCAACAACTGCCGGAATAGATGGCCAGTTGTTTGTATTCTTTATTATGGTGGTTGCAGCTGCTGAAGTAAGTGTGGGCCTGGCCATCATTGTAATGATGTACCGTAATACCCATTCCGTAGACATTAACTTTTTGAACAGATTGAAAAATTAATATGAGTAAGATAGTATTTTTAGTTCCACTTTTCCCGTTACTGGGATTTCTGATCAATGGTTTGGGCAGGAAATTCCTGTCTAAACAGGCAATCGGAATTATTGGTTCCGGAGTAATATTTGGTTCCTTCCTTACATCCTGTTATTTGTTCGGCCTTGTTTCTGCCGGTGCAGGAGAGGGCAAGACATTTGAAACGGTTGTTACCCTTTTCAATTTTATTTCGGTAGATGCATTTACGATACCGTTTGCTTTTCAGGTAGACCAGTTATCTGTTCTGTTCCTGCTGATCATCACCGGAATAGGGTTTCTGATTCACCTCTATTCTGCTGCTTACATGAAGGAGGAGGAAACACATCATTACGGAAGATATTTTGCCTACCTGAATTTCTTTGTCTTCTCCATGTTGCTGTTGGTAATGGGCGCCAACTATGTGATCATGTTTATAGGATGGGAAGGTGTTGGTCTTTGTTCCTATTTGCTGATCGGTTACTGGTTTAAGAACAATGATTTCAACTATGCGGCAAAGAAGGCATTCATCATGAACAGAATTGGTGACCTTGGTTTTTTGCTGGCTGTTTTCTGGATTCTCTTTCGTTTAGGTACCGTGAACTACGGAGATGTATTTGCCAATGCGGGCAAACTCTCTGCTTCGGATATCACCGCTATTACCACTTTGCTTTTTATCGGAGCAATGGGTAAAAGTGCCCAGATCCCTCTGTATACCTGGCTTCCGGATGCAATGGCAGGTCCTACACCTGTATCTGCACTGATACACGCGGCCACCATGGTTACTGCAGGTATTTATATGATTGCGCGAAGCAATATTCTGTATACCATGGCGCCTGCCACACAAACACTGGTTGCCATAACAGGATTAACGACCGCAGTGTTTGCTGCAACAATTGCATTAAAGCAAAACGATATTAAAAAAGTACTGGCCTACTCTACAGTAAGCCAGCTGGGCTATATGTTTCTTGCATTAGGGGTAGGTGCTTATACAGGCGCTGTATTTCATGTAATGACCCATGCATTTTTTAAAGCGTTGTTGTTTCTGGGTGCCGGTTCTGTGATTCATGCCATGCATCATGAGCAGGATATCCGGAAAATGGGTAACCTGAAAAAATATATGCCGGTAACACATATTACTTTCCTGCTGGCCTGTCTGGCGATAGCAGGTATACCACCGTTCTCGGGATTCTTTTCCAAAGATGAAATTCTGGCAGCGGCATTTGCTAAAAATCCCCTCTATTATTATGTAGGACTAGGTGCGGCATTGATGACAGCGTTTTATATGTTCAGATTATATACCCTAACCTTTCTCGGAAAATTCAGAGGCACCGCCGATCAGGAACATCACCTGCACGAAAGTCCTGCTGCAATGACCATTCCGCTGATTGTACTGGCTGTACTTTCTGTTGTTGGAGGCTTTATCGGAATCCCTGAAGTATTTGCAGCAAACAGTCACTGGCTGGAACAGTTCCTGGCCCCTGTATTTGCAGCATCAACCCAACTTTCAGAAACCCATCATCTGAGTCATTCCCAGGAATATATTATGATGGGTAGTGCTACCTTGCTGATACTTGGAGTAATAGTGTATACCGTTAATTCCTATAAAAAATATACCGGTGAAGGGGTTCAG
>CALPNW020000069.1 GCA_943325035.2 Sphingobacterium thalpophilum
TGTTCATCTATTTCACAATTAAAAAACTCCCCTTCTCTACCACCTCCCTTCCCCATTCCCCTCCTCTCAGGAGGGGTGGCACGCAGTGCCGGGGTGGTCACATCCCTAATAACTCATCGCCGCATTCACCGCACGGCTCCAGCCAAGGGCCAGTTCATCGCGCTGTGCAATATTCATCTCCGGATTAAACACCCGCTCTTTCTGCCACAGTTCCTGAATTTCATCAATGCTGCTCCAGTACCCCACCGCAAGGCCTGCTAAATAAGCCGCACCCAATGCAGTGGTTTCTGTAGTAGTAGGTCGTATTACACTGGTCTGCAACAGATCACTCTGAAACTGCATCAATAAATTATTGGCCGTAGCACCTCCGTCTACCCGTAATTCTTTAATGGCAATCCCCGAATCGGCTTCCATGGCTTTTAACAGATCCATGGTCTGGTAGGCAATGCTTTCGAGGGCAGCGCGGGCAATATGGCAATCGGTGGTTCCCCGGGTAATACCCACAATGGTACCACGGGCATGCTGGTTCCAGTAAGGAGCACCAAGGCCTGCAAAAGCAGGAACAATATATACTCCATCGGTAGAACTCACTTGTATGGCAAGTGTTTCCACTTCGGCCGCACTTCTTATAATTTTAAGACCGTCTCTGAGCCACTGCACCACAGCACCGGCAATGAACACACTGCCTTCGAGGGCATAATGCGTTTCTCCGTTAATTTGCCAGGCCACGGTCGTCAATAAATTATTGGTGGAACTAACCGGCTTGGTACCGGTATTCATCAGCATAAAGCAACCCGTGCCGTAGGTATTTTTAACCATGCCCGGATGCGTGCATTGCTGACCAAATAAAGCGGCCTGCTGGTCACCGGCAATACCGGCAATCGGAATATTCTGTGCCGTTAAAACGGTTTGTGTATAGCCATAAATTTCACTGCTGCTTTTTACTGATGGCAGCATAGAAACAGGAATGGTAAAGAGTTCCAGGAGTTCAAAATCCCAGTCGAGCGCATGAATATTAAAGAGCATGGTGCGCGAGGCATTCGATACATCGGTGGTATGCACCTGACCATTGGTGAGTTTCCAGACCAGCCAGCTGTCGATGGTTCCAAATAAAAGTTCGCCCTTATCGGCACGGGCCCTTGCACCTACCACATTGTCGAGGATCCATTTTACTTTGGTAGCAGAAAAATAAGCATCAATGATGAGTCCTGTTTTTTGCTGGATCAGGGGGGCTTTACCCGCCGCTTTCAGGAGGTCGCAAAAATCGGCCGTTCTCCGGTCTTGCCAAACTATGGCATTGTGCACAGGAACGCCGGTTACTTTATCCCACACAACAGTGGTTTCGCGCTGATTGGTAATACCAATGGCAGCGATCTCTTTTACACTTAAACCCGCTTTGGAAATGGCTTCGGCAGCAACCCCGATCTGGGTACTCCAGATTTCATTGGCATCATGTTCTACCCAGCCCGGTTGCGGAAAGATCTGCGTAAATTCTTTTTGTGCAGAAGCAATAATGGATCCTTTTTTATCGAAGACGATCGCACGGCTACTGGTGGTACCCTGATCAAAAGACAGTATGAACTGTTGCATGGTAATTACTTTGCAACAAGATACAAAAATTCGTGCATCGCTAAGAACTACCTGCTCTTTAACCAGGGCTTCGGATTCTGAAATACCGCTTTGTCGTTCATGATAATAAAAACAATCGCACCTTCTCCATCAATGGAAGTGCCCGACTTACCCAGCACAGAGCCGGCTTTCACTTCCTGGTTGCGCTGAACGGCAATGGTAGAAAGATTCTGGTATCCGGTAAAATATTTTCCGTGCTTTACAATTACAATCATCTCACCGGCCATTTCGGTGGTAGAAACCACTTCGCCATCGGCCACACAACGTACGTTAGATCCAACAGGAACGGCAATTTCAATACCGTCCGATTTCTGATCGAGCTTGGTACCTTCCATTTTAGTGATTCCAAAATCAATGGTAATGATGCCGTTCGCAACAGGCCATGGTAAACGACCTTTGTTGTTCTCAAAATTAATTGACATCTCTACCCCTTCCGGCGTAGACTCCAGCGGAGAATAACTTCTGTCTTTGGGAGCAGAGGTCATGCCGGTAGAAGGTTCATTGTCGGTATTTTTCTTAACGGGTTTATTGGCCGCAGTGGTACCATTTGTTTTAACAGGCGCTTCGTTGGCTTTACCTGCAGCCAGTGCTCTTTTCTGGTCTTCAATGGCTTTTAAGCGTTTGGCTTCATCGCGTTTTTTGGCTTCTGCAATTTCTCTGCGGATAACGGCATTCACGGCCAGCACTACTTTCTGCCGCTGCTTCTCCCGCTCTTTGATCTGGGCACTGAGTTCTTTTTCCTTGCCCTTGATCTGCTGCATCACCTGGTCTTGTTCCCGCTTATCTACCTGTAATACTTCCAGTTGTTTATTCTGTACCTGCAGGGTGCTGAGGCGTTCTTTTTTATTGTTGCTGAGGGTAGCTACCTTATCCTGCAGCATCAGTTCAGACTTGTTGATGGTATTGGCCTGTAACTCTCTGTTGCGTCGGTAACTCTTGAGGTACTGCACCCTTTTAATGGCATCATTAAAACTACCGGCAGAAAACAAAAAATTGAGGTATTCGTAACTGCTTCTGTTTCTGTAAGCAAACACGATGCTCTTGGCGTATTTCTGTTTAAGGGTATCAAGTTCTTTGCGCAGCCGGTAAATATCGCGCTCGTTTAAATAAATGGTTTCATCTAGATGACGAACTTCTTTGTTGATGTCATTCACCAGGTCTTGCCGGGTGTTGATCTTTTTACGGATAATGGCCAGCTGTTTCAACGAAGACTTTTTACTGTTCTGTGTTTCGGCATACTGGCGCGAAAGGTCTTCGAGTTCCCGCTCAATCTCTTGTTTATGCTTCTGCAGTTCTTCTTTGGTTTGCGCAAAAGAAGTAACCCCACAAAGGACAACAATCAGGAAAAGGAGGAACCACTTTTTAAACATATAGGTTAAGATAGGCTAATGAATGAATAGTTAAACGCATGAACCGCCGCTAAATTACTTTCGCTTGTAGTTTTTTGGCACATCAAACCGATATTTTAACGGTTCGTTTAGGGAGTACTCTTTAAAATCGAGGTTAACGGTGAGCTTGGATTTCTCCGAAACCGTTATCTGGCGGTGTTCCGCAAACATAAATTCGCCCAGGGGCTTGTAGTTGCCGAAGCTGATGTCGCAGGTTCTGTTTCGCTGAATGTCTACGTCATCGAGTTTGCTGTGCGTGATCATCAGGTTGTTGTTGCTGACCGTAATGAGGTGCTTGAACACATCGCCGATCATCAGTACCAGCAGGGCATCGTTCCCCTCTTTATAAGACACAATATTGTTGTTGAGGAAAACCGGATTGCCAATGAGCATATCCTGAAAAGTATAAAAGTTGAATGGGATCTGGGTAGACTCCTGTAAATAATCGATCGCTCTGCGCTGTACATATTTATCCCCCACTTTATGCACCAGAATCACGCTGTCTTTGTTGATGATCACTTCTAACCCAACGGCAGAAATACCTAAAAAACTTCCTTTGATGCGAATAAAAATGACGCTGTCTTTCACCATGCTTAAATAAGCCGTGTACGTGTCTGCGTTCTGGGCACTTTCATAGTCCACTTTAATTTTAGCGTTAAAGGTTTGAAAGTTGATCCGGGTCTTGCCCACTTTATCCATAATACCCCGCACGATCAAGGCAGAATCCACTTTAGGGGTTTCTGTGATGATGATGGTTTGGTTGGTGTCTTTTTTATTGATGGCTTCCTGAATGGTAGACACCTGCTTCACTGTTTTACAGGAAGCAAGAATCAAAATCAGTGCGGCAAGCAGGTATCTGTTTTTCATTTTCCTTAATTTTTTCCGGTAGAACCAAATCCACCGGCACCACGGTCCGAATCGTTGAGGGTATCCACCGGTACCCATAAAATTTTCTCTACCTGCTGAATGACCATCTGGGCAATCCGGTCGCCGGAATGAATCACCTGCTGTTCGCCAGACAAGTTAATCAAAATCACTTTGATCTCGCCCCTGTAATCGGAATCTACCGTACCGGGAGAGTTGAGGCAGGTAATCCCTTGTTTGAGGGCCAGACCACTGCGAGGGCGTACCTGGGCCTCCGTATTTTCGGGCAGCTCAATGAATATACCGGTAGGCACCATGGCCCTTTGCAGGGGTTCAATGAAGAGGGGTTCCGGAATAAAAGCCCGCAGATCCATGCCGGAAGAGCCACTGGTAGCGTATTCGGGCAGGGGATTGTTGGAGGTATTGATGATTTTAACCCTATTTTGTAGCATGGGTGCAAATGTAATACGAGAAGTGTTATTTTTGGCATCGTTCAACTAACTAGGGAAAATTATACGATAGCGGATGCTGCAAGGAATAGTTAAAAAGATTGCCGACAACAAAAACAACCAATCCTTATCGCATCAGTACAGGAGCAGGCGCTTTGATTTATTTAAATCATTGCTGAAGGAACTGCCCAGGCCCCTGCGGATCCTGGATATAGGGGGAACGGTGGAGTTCTGGCAGGCGATGAACTTTCAGGAGCCCGAAGTAAGCATCACCCTACTGAACCTCGAAGACCCCCAACCACTCGAAGCACCCTATACGGCCATCAAAGGCGATGCCACCGATCTAAGCGGAATGGCCAATGGCGAATATGATATTGTATTTTCCAATTCGGTGATCGAGCATTTGTATACCTGGCAGAACCAGCAGCAAATGGCAGCAGAAGTGCTGCGGGTAGGACAGCATCATTTTATACAAACCCCCAATTACTGGTTCCCCATAGAACCACACTGGGTATTTCCGTTTTTTCAATACTTCCCCAAAGCGGTCCGGCGCCTGCTCACCCAATACTGTTCGCTGGGGCATATCGGCCGGATCAAGGATGCGGCGGCGGCCCGCAACCAGGTGAACGAAATCCGTTTACTGAGCAAAAAGGAGATGCAGCAACTGTTTCCGCAGTCGGAGATCTACGCCGAAAAATTCCTCGGATTCAACAAGTCTTACACAGCCTATTCCTTTACCAACCAAGCCCATCGTTCCCGCTAAAGCCCCATCACTACAGGGCAAACAGCTGCTTTTTTGAAAATCCGGCTATAAATAAGGGAAATAGGTATATTTATTTACCTTCACCGACCCAAAGCATGCGCCCTCCAATGCATCAGGCGGAGTTTAAGCTATGAAGAAAAACTTGAAACTTTACCACATAACCAGATACCTGGCAGATGCTCTGGCAATACTGGTGGCATATATAGTGGTGCTCCTCATTCATTTTGACAGCATCGGCGAGGGATTCAACATTGCTTTTCTGGTATTATCGATCCTGTTCTGGTATTTACTGACCCAGGTATCAAAGCTCTATGCAGACCGGCGTTCTAATAAATTTTCGGAGGAGATCATTTTCATCGCCTACAATACTTTATTGCTGGCCATATTGCTGAGCTCGTCTATGTTTTTCTTAGACCTCAACCCTACGTACACCACTCAGTTTTTCTGGGCCTATTTAACGAATATATTTCTGTCGGTTGCAGCTGTGAAATACCTGCTCAGAAAAAGCATTCATGCCGCCTTGCACCAGGGAAAATTATACGATAAAATTTTACTGGTAGGCTCTACCCCGTCGGCCATCAACTACTACGAAACCATCAATAAATATTATTATTACGGCTACGAGTGTGTAGGGTTGATTGATGAAAAGCCGGCCAAGATCAATGGCTGTAAATATCTTGGAAATATAGAAGCCCTGAGCCATGTGCTGAATACAGAGGCCATCGATGAAGTAGTGATCGCTTTACCCAATACCGATTATAAAGCCATCCAGAAATGCATGGAAGTATGCGACTACCATCGCACCAAAGTGCGCATCCTGCCCGATCTGCAGCAGTATGCCTCTTCTTCGGTAATGGTAGATAATATTGGTATCATGCCCACCATCAGTGTGATGGAACTGCCGCTCGATCAGTGGCAGAATAAATTACTGAAGCGGGTATTTGACATCAGTTTTTCACTCATTGTGTTTGCCACCGTAGGCGTCTTATTGTTTCCGCTGATTGCACTGTTCATCAAACTCACTTCCCGCGGGCCTGTATTTTTTAAACAGGAACGGTGGGGTCTCAACAACGAAAAAATAACCTGTTATAAGTTCAGGACCATGATCCGGGAAAGTGCCGATGTGGATGAACATGGAAAATACCAGCAGGCACAGAAGAACGATCCACGCATCACGCTGATTGGAAAATTTTTACGGCAAACCAATTTAGATGAACTGCCGCAGTTCCTCAATGTGTTGCTGGGCAATATGAGTGTGATCGGACCAAGACCACATCCAACGCCGTTGAATATCGCCTCCATGCAAACCGTAGAAAATTATATGCTGCGCCACATTGTATTGCCGGGCATCAGCGGATGGGCACAGGTGAACGGATGCAGGGGCGAAACCAAAACATCCAAAGACATGCAGAAGCGGGTGAACTTTGACCTGTATTATATACACCGCTGGACGTTCTGGCTCGATTGTCAGATCATACTCCAGACCATCATCAACATCATAAGAGGCGATCAGAATGCATATTAACATCAAGCTCCGTACCATACTCTGTATTACACTGCTGGGTAGTTTACTGTTCAGTACCACTATACAGTCACAAACCGTATGGGAGAATTCCAACAGTGAAGTATACCCTTACCTCAGCCGGTTGTCACAAAAAGGACTGATCGAATTTTCGGATATCATCAAACCGGTAAGCCGTGTTTATATTGCCCAGTTGCTGAATGAGCTGGAAACAAAAACTGCACAGTTGAGCGATACCGAAAAAAAAGAACTGGCCTTTTATCAACAAGAGTTCAGGACCATCGCTGGAACGGACTCCGCCAAAATCAAACTCGTTCAAAAAGATGCCAACGGCCGCCTGCGCGGACTGTTCATTCATCACAAAGATTTTCAACTGAATGCAGACCCGATAGGAGGACTCTACAATATCTCCGGAAGCGGAAAGCGCATTACACAAATGAGCAACGGCATACAGTTCTGGGGACAGTCTAAACGGTTTGCCTTTCAGTTTTATTACCGAGACTATACCGAAACAGGAAAAGGCCTCGATACGTTCCGGAAAGAAAGTCCGGAACCGGGCATCATTAAATTATACAATCCAAGTTCTACCAACCAGAATTTCAGTGAAGTGCGGGCGCATATCAGTTATAGCTGGAACAACGGATCCATCAGTATCGGCAAGGATCATCTCAACTGGGGATATGCAGAGAACGGAGCCATTGTGTTGTCTGGCAAAGCACCGAGTTATCCGTATATCCGCTTCAATTACCAGCCGTTCAAATGGATGCAGTTCAACTATACCCATGCCTGGCTGAACTCCAATATCGTAGATTCAACCGCCTCTTACCCTGCCGGGGGAACGGGCGTTAGCGGAGACATCCGCATACAATATATCCCCAAGTTCATGGCATCACATACCTTGCTGTTCAAGCCCCTCAAGGGGTTGGATATAGCGGTGGGAGAATCGATTGTGTACAGTGATAAAATAGATATCGGATTTTTAATACCCGTTAATTTCTTTAAGATCTACGACAATAACCGCAGCAATTATGTGATCAATGCAGGCTCTAACGGACAGTTTTTTCTTCAGGTGAGTTCGCGCAATCACCTGAAGAAAACGCATTTGTACGGTAGCATGTTTATTGATGAAATAAGGGTGGCGCAGGTCTTTAATAAAGCCAAGAGCAGAAACCAACTGGGATACACGCTTGGCGGATCAGTCACCGATGCGTTCCTGCCTTATCTAACCCTCGGGGGAGATTATACCCGCGTCAATCCATTTGTGTACAGCAATTTATTACCCGCACAAAATTACAGCCAGTACGATTTACCGCTGGGCGATTGGATGGGCAATAATTTTGACCGCTTTACTTTGTTTGCCAAATACACGCCCCTGCCAAGGCTGAAAACCTATATCCGTTATCAGCATATCCGCAAAGGTGGTGCAGGCACGGTGGCACAGCAATACATCGCAGAACCGCAACCGGCTTTCCTGTTTGACTTTCAGAAAAAACGCACCGATGTTTTTGTGCAAGCCTCTTACGAGCTGATCAATAATTTTTACCTCTCCGGCAGTTATCAGTACCTCACCCAGGAGCTGGCCAATGGTACCCAATCGAACGCCTCCACCCTGCAGGTGGGAGTTACTTTTGGGTTGAAATAAACTTGGAGAATGGAGCAAGCCTACAGACAACGCTCGCAGCAAAGAAATGCAGTTACTATTTTCATAGCTTTCCTCATCAGGCATTTCTTTAAAGGCTCGCTTATGCCTGTAGGCTCACTCCTCTTTCCAATTCTGCTTTCCCATTCTCCTTTCCCATTCTCCTCCTTTCAGGAGGAGTACCCCGAAGCGGGGAGGTGGTATTTAAGAGGAGCAGTAAAATGCGCCTATTAATTTTAAATATACCTATTTTGCGCCCATTTTTTATGAAATTAGCCTAATTCTGCTTATTTTGCGCTTCTAATTAAAACATATGCCAATAAGCGCTCACTTTTTAAGCAATGCGCCCATTATTAATGGGGAAGAAAAACCATTTCCGGGATGGATAGCAGGTTATACAGCAATCATTCTAAAGTTTGAATTGCCTATGCCGTTTCCTGCAATTAAATCAATGATCGCTGAAAAAAATCAATCCTTTGATACCCTCTCCTGGAAGGTGCTGCCTAAAAGTTATTTGCCGGATGATAACAGGAAAATAACAATGATACAGGCACTGTTTAATCATTTGGTTTTTGCCTTAAAATATGAAGGGGTCAACTTATTATTATTCGCAAAATTAATTGAAAAGCTAAGTGCCGGAGAACTTTTTGAACTAGTGAGCATTGAACCCACCGGGCAATATTCCAGAAGGATCTGGTTTTTAACAGAATGGATATCAGGCAACGTAATAAAAGGAAAGAATGACCTGTTTAAAAAGAGTTACGTTACGGTAATTGATGAGAAGATTCAGTATGCAGTTCAGGGCATTAAATCTTCCAGACATCTGGTTATCAATAATCTGCCGGGGAACAATCGTTTTTGTGCAATGATTACGAAGACACCAAAATTAGAACATCATCTGGCCGAAAAATATATTGATTTCAACAGGGAACAGCTATCCCGAATCCGAAAAGATATTATTCAGAGAGCTGCCGCTTTTTTATTATTAAAAGATTCGAAAGCGTCATTTACAATAGAGGGAGAAAATCCAAAAAGCAAAAGAGCAGCGAGGTGGGGCGCAGCAATCGGTCAGGCCGGAATAAATGAATTAACAAAGGAAGAACTCATCCGGCTTCAACAATTGGTTATCGAAAATAGCAGATTCGTACAAATGGGATTCAGAGAAAAGGGGGGCTTTGTTGGCGAGCATGATAGAATTACAGGGGAGCCCGTTCCGGAACATATTTCAGCCAGACATCAGGATTTACCAACATTACTCAATGGCTTGATAGAAGCGAATCAATTACTGATTCATCAGGATTACAATGCCGTATTAGCAGCCGCAGCAATTGCATTCGGTTTTATATTTATTCATCCGTTTGAAGATGGAAATGGTAGAATTCACCGGTACCTGATTCATCACATTCTGGCTAAAAAGCAGTTTACAGATCAGGAGATCATTTTCCCTGTGTCATCCGCTATACTGAATCATATAAATGATTACAGGGTTGTTTTAGAACACCAATCCAAACCACTACTGAATTTTATTGATTGGGAAGAAACGCCTGATCACAACATACATGTAAAGAATGAGACATTGGATTTTTACAGATTTTTTGATGCTACCAGGCAAGCAGAGTTTTTATTCGATTGTGTAAAAGACACTATTCAAAATATCATACCCCAAGAGGTCAATTATTTATTGCATTACGAAAGATTCAAGCAATATTTAGAGGAAGAATTCGAAATGCCGGATCAATACATTTCAATGCTGGTTCGCTTTCTGGAACAGAACAAGGGAGCATTGTCTAAAAGAGCCAAAGAAAAGGAATTCAGTTTATTGACATCAGACGAAGTGAAGAAAATCGAACAAGAATATGCCGCCATTTTTCTTGTTTAACCTAAACTATAACCAAGAACCTAATTGACCTATATTTATTTACATTAAATGTAATATTTTATCACTTAATTCTAAGTTTAATCGAATTGTTGCTATATATTTAACATATGAACCTTAATGCTCAATTACAAAAAATAGCCGATCAGCCGATTCCAACTCAGCTATTACTTGAGTTACTCAAAGACTACAGCAGCCCTTATGATAAAATTACAGCACTGGTTCAAAAAGGATATTTGACTCAAATAAGAAAGGGCTTATACATCACAACAGCATTAGTAAGCCCAAAAAGTCCAGAGCCTTTTTTAATTGCCAATCACCTTTATGGGCCTAGTTATGTTTCGCTGGACGCGGCCATGTTTCATTGGAGTTTGATTCCAGAACGGGTTTTTGAGATAACCAGTGTTACGAATAAGTTGTCTAAAAGATTCAAGACCAACGACCAAATTTATAGTTACACCCATTTACCAATGCCCTATTACGCATTTGGAATTCAGCAACTGGCCTTAACAGATATGCAAACTGTATTAATAGCAAGTCCTGAGAAATCTATTTGTGATAAGATTATTACCACATCAGGGATTCAGTTAAGAAGTAAGAAGCAGGCAATGGATTACCTGATTGAAGATCTCCGGATAGAGAAGGAAAGTCTTAGATCATTAAACACAAGAGAGATCGCAAAATGGCTCACTGACTGTCCAAAAAAAAATAGTATCAAAATTTTAATTGAAACAATTGCAGATTTATGATAAAGCAATGGATTGATTCATATAAGCCCAGAAATATTCAAGAAACAGAACAAGCATTAAGGGAAATAATGCAGGAAGTTGCTTTGGCAGGTTTGTATAGGGCAAATTTTTTTAAACATGCTGCTTTCTATGGAGGTACCGCACTCAGGGTATTCCATGGATTAGATCGATTTTCAGAAGATCTGGATTTTTCCCTGCTGGAAAAAAATATTGATTTTGAACTTAAACCCTACTTCGACTCAATCATTGAGGAGTTTGAATCGCTTGGAATTCATGTTAGTTTAAATCAGAAAATAAAATCAGCAATTTCTACTGTAGATTCTGCATTTTTGAAGTCCGATACTTTATGGAGTGAATTAATTTTTAAAAATACCATCTCACAATTAAACCTTTCAATAAAGCCAATAATTAAAATTAAGTTAGAGATTGACACCAATCCACCGCTCGGTTTTAAAACTGAAAATTTATTGCTAACTAAGCCTTTCTCTTTCTATGTCAACTGCTTTACCCCACCAGATTTATTTGCTGGTAAAATGCATGCACTCCTATTCAGAAAATGGAAAACGAGAGTAAAGGGTAGAGACTGGTATGACTTAGAGTGGTATTTAAAAGGAGGAACTGCAATTCATCTTTCCCATTTTTGCCAAAGGGCATTGGAAAGTGGAGATTGGAAAGAACCCGAAATAAACAGAAGTCAACTATTGGGTTTATTATCACAAAAAATAGACACAGTTAATTTTGACAATATTAAAGAGGATATAGTCCGATTTATTCCAAATGCCCAGGTTTTAGATATCTGGTCGGCCGAGTACTTTTCACAACTGGTTAAAAAAATCAGCGTTGTATGAACCCATTAAAGTTTTTTTCCCAATTCTACTTACATATTACATGATAATTGTAAGTAGCACTTCCAATTATCATGACATTTTCACTAGAAGTTGCATTTTTAATTGCCAATCACCTTTATGGGCCTAGTTATATTTCGCTGGACATAGCCATGTTGAATTGGAGTTTGATTCCAGAACGTGTTTTCGAGATAACCAGTGTTAAAAATAAGTTGTCGAAAATATTCAAGAAACAGAACAAGCATTAAGGGAAATAATGCAGGAAGTTGCTTTGATCTGTCAAGCTTGAAAAAAGAAGAATGGGGAATGGGAATGGAGTGAGTCTGCAGGCAAAAGCGAGCCTTTAAAGAAATGCCTGATAAGGTAAGCGGTGAAAATAGTAACTGCATTTCTTTGCAGCGAGTGTTGCCTGTAGGCTCACTCCTGAAACGAGGAGAATAAATTTAAAATCTACCTCTTCCTCAAGATAACATACGCCGACCATCCAATAAAATGAACGCGGGAAATGATTTTTTTGCGGGGAGAAAGGAAAAAAGAAAAAGGGAATAAAGCGGCGAACAGCCAGTTGCGGGAGGTTCCTACCTGAACAACGGAGAAACCATGAGGAGCAGCCAGCGTAGCGATCTTGCCGAGCGGCATGATCTGCTGGTGCGTAAGGTCATCATAAAAATTATAGGTGAATTTGCCGGCCTGCGAAGCATAGGGCATCGACAGGGACAAGGTTTTAGGGTGCGGGGTTTCTATGTACAACGCACCGCCGTTTTTCAACAGGCGATTGCATTCTTTAAACAGCTGATCAAAAGAACTGATGTGTTCTACCAGGTGCATGCAAGTGATCGCATCCATCGAAGCAGCTGCCCAGGGCAATGCATCGGCCGTAATATCCCCCCGGTGAAATTGGGTGCCGGCAGGGTACAGTTCGGGCTTGCCTTCCAGATCGGTAGCATGTAACACCATATCAGGGCGGGCCTCTTTAAAATGCGAGATCGTTTGACCTTCGGAACTGCCAATGTCTAACAGAGAACCACCAGCAGGAACGTTCTGTAAAAAACGAAACCGGGTATCTATCCAAAGCATTTTCCGAAGCCGAGTCCAATTCATGCCGCTAATTTAAGTGGTTTTAAAACCCAACCACCTTTTTATATCCCGTTTATGTTTATTATACCGGAAA
>CALPNW020000070.1 GCA_943325035.2 Sphingobacterium thalpophilum
AAGGCAACCCTACCGAGCAAAAATTTATTGAGCTGGTGCTTGCTGTTCAACCGCACCAGGTGACCCTCGTTCCGGATGCACTCGGTCAGCTCACCAGCAACCATGGATGGGACACCGTTAAAATTACCAACAAAGCCTATTTAAATTCCATCATTATGAAATTTAAAAAAGCGGGTATCCGGGTTTCGGTGTTTGTTGACCCCGTGATTGAAATGATTGAAGGGGCTGCCCGCATTGGTGCCGATAGAATTGAACTCTATACCGAACAATACGCCCGCCTGTTTGCGGAAGGCAAAAAAGAAGCAGCCATTCAACCGTATATTACTGCTGCCGCTAAAGCCAAAGAGCTGGGGCTGGGCATTAATGCCGGCCACGATTTAGACCTGCAGAACCTCGGTTATTTTGTGCAGCAGATTCCCTTCATTGATGAAGTGAGCATCGGGCACGCGCTGGTGTGCGATGCTATTTATTTAGGTTTTGAAAATACCATTCAGTTGTACAAACGCCAGTTAAAGCAAATCAGTTAACTTGCCCTTATAATTATTCTATGAGCAAAAAAGCATTAGTTGGAATCATCATGGGAAGCGACAGCGATTTACCGGTTATGCAGGCCGCTGCCAACTTTTTAACCGATCTGGATATTCAGTTTGAACTGACCGTTGTGTCGGCTCACCGTACGCCAGAAAGAATGTTTCAATATGCTCAATCGGCCCGCGCCAGAGGTATTCAGGTAATTATTGCCGGCGCCGGTGGTGCCGCTCATTTACCCGGCATGGTGGCTTCTTTAACTACGCTGCCGGTGATTGGGGTGCCTATTAAATCGTCTAACTCTATGGATGGCTGGGATTCTGTTTTATCGATCCAGCAAATGCCCAATGGGGTTCCCGTTGCTACCGTTGCCCTCAACGCTGCAAAAAACGCCGGTATCCTGGCCGCACAAATCATCGGGTCTCACGACGAAGTGATCGCCGCCCGCCTCGATGCCTATAAAATTTCCATGAAAGAAGAAGTACTGCAAAAATCAGAAGGTCTGCGCGTTATCTGGCCTAATGGGTTTGATTAACTTTTACGCGTATAAAGTAATCAGGGGCAGCGTTAGGTACTTTCTAATAACCCGTTCTTTCTACCAAAGAATCCGTATAAATACCCTAGGCAGGATTGGAGGACAGTTGTAGGTTTAAATTTCACGCCCTACTAAATTGATCCGATGGCAAAAAAGGAATTTCAAGCATTGGTTGCCGAGCAAAAAATTCTAAATAAAATTTACATTATCCGTGGTCAGAAAGTGATGTTAGATGAAGACTTATCTGAGATCTATGGAGTTGAAACAAAACGGTTAAATGAACAAGTTAAACGGAATATAAAACGTTTCCCTAAAGACTTTATGTTTGAGATTTCAATTAGAGAATCTGCCAACTTGAAGTCGCATTCTGCGACTTCAAGTTGGGGCGGAAGAAGAAAAATGCCCAGAGCCTTTACGGAACAAGGCATAGCCAAGTTATCAAGTATTTTAAATAGCGATACTGCTATTGAAGTAAATATTGGAATTATAAGGGTTTTCACAAAATTGCGAGAATTTGCACTTACCAATAAAGAAATACTCATTCAATTGGCCAAACTCGAAAAAGAAGTAAGTGGGAATAGCAAAGACATTGAAAATATATTTGCGGTGCTAAAAGAACTTATATCAAAACAGGCCGCACCATCAAAACCCCGAAATAAAATTGGTTTTAAAAATTATGATGACGCTCATTAATCATCATATTATTAAGTATATTCTTAATATAGTAATGCCGTAATATCCAAACAACCTACTTTATGTCGTGTCCAAAAGACAATTGGAATTAGTTCGCTGCACTCTCTGTAACCAATATTTTGGAATTAGTTCGCTTCGCTCTCTGATTCCAGGATATTGGTCTTACTCAAAGCCCCAACATCGCCTTCGGCGATGTTGGGGCTTTTTATTTGTGTCGCTTTGGCAAACAAGTTTGCCACGCTCCCCAAATAAAAAAAGCCCCTTCAACACTGTTGAAGAGGCTTTGTGCCCCGGAACGGAATTGAACCGTTACTCGCGTTGCGGCGAACAGGATTTTAAGTCCTGCGTGTCTACCAATTCCACCACCGGGGCTCCAAGTAAAAATCCCGTCCTAATGGAGCGGGATTCTTAGAGCGAAAGACCAGGCTCGAACTGGCCACCCCGACCTTGGCAAGGTCGTGCTCTACCAAATGAGCTACTTTCGCGTAATCTGTAAGAACTAAATTGGGAGTGCAAAAATAACCAACTGAAGTTCCTGACAAAATTTTTTTTTAGTTTTTATTTATATTCAGGAACATATTTTGAACTTCCCTGTACTTCTACGTCGGGTTTTCCTTTGTAGCGCTGATTATACATGCGGTAACATCCGCCTAAAACAAAGGCCAGAATACAAAATACCTGCAGGTAAAATAAAAAACGGGAAGAACTTACCCAGTTTTTTGTAAAATCTTTTTGTTCGTGCTCAATTATTTCCTGTGCCATAGTGGGTTATTGCTCTGCAAAAATAGGGGTTGCCTTTAAAATATCACGGCTTCTTGAGAATAATTTCAAGAAAACGTTTTTTTTGATCAATAAAATAGTTCCAAACAACCGATCCATGATACACGCCATGCAGTTTATACATAGACACAGTAGTACTTTGGAAAGGTCTGAAGCGCGTAACGAACCAAAACATAAAACTAAAATGCGCTTTTACAATTGCGCTGAAAAACAAGGGATCTCCGGTAAATAATCCCTTCCAGGCAGAAACTGCATCCAGAAAAAACCGGAATGGGAGTTTCCAGCACAGTTCCGTAAGGGGTAAATTCTTACTCAGCATGATCAGGTTATTCCTGAAATTCAGAAATACCTTCCGCCCTCCTCTCGGCAGCGTGCCGGCACCTACATGGTACACCACCGAATCAGGACAAACCATAATATGATATCCCTTCAGTTGCATTCTCCAGCAGAGATCTATTTCTTCCTGGTGTGCAAAAAAGTATGGATCAAATCCTTTCAATGCATGAAATACGCCTCCGCGAACAAACATCGCCGCACCGGATGCCCAGAATATCTCGGTGGTATCATTGTACTGCCCGTCATCCTGCTCACACACATCAAATACCCTCCCACGCGAAAACGGATACCCAAGGTGATCGATCCATCCTCCGGATGATCCTGCGTATTCAAAAAGATGCTGGTCTTTGTAATCGAGTAATTTAGGCTGACAGGCCGCAACTTTCGGGTTTTGTTCCATCAGTTGAATAATGGGTGTTACCCAGTTGGGCGTTACCTGTACATCGGAGTTCAGCAACACATAATAAGGCGATACGATCTGCTTCAATGCCCAGTTATAGCCGCCAGCAAATCCAAGATTGGTTGCACTGATCAGCAACTGCACCGTTGGATAGTTCCGTTCCAGAAATTCAACTGAATCGTCGGTGGAACCGTTATCGGCCACGTAGATATCTACAGGCTGATACGCAGTGGCCATTACAGAAGGAAGAAACTGCTCGAGGTATTTTCTTCCATTGTAATTTAAAATAACAATGGCTACTAAAGGATTCAACGGAATTTATTTTTTGCGAAAGTACAATCAAATCGCCGATTCGCGCAATCTTAGCTGCCCAGTCCCCAGTTGATCAGGTAGCGGACTTCCGTTGGAACGGTGTTCACCCTTTCTTTGGAGGCTTTGTGCGCCAGCCTTACAATGATCATTTTTTTGGAGGGGATCACAATAATGTACTGCCCCAGTATACCCCTTGCATAAAAAATTTCTTTGTGCTCGGGATCTATCCACCACTGGTATCCATAATAATCACAGGCATTGCCTTTGAGGTCTTTGATGCCGCAGGCCGTAATGGATTGTTTAAAATAAGTACTGTCGATCACCGGAACACCATCGATCTTTCCGCTATCGAGCATCAGTTTCCCTAAGCGGGCAAAATCCCTGGTATTGGAGTTGAAGCAGCAATAGGCTTTTTCATTTCCGCCGGCATGATCTACACTCCATAATGCAGCCCGCTCTGCTCCCAATGGTTGCCAGAGTTGTTCGGTGGCATATTCGCTGAGGCTTTTACCCGTTGCTTTTTTTAAGATCAGTCCCAGTAACTGGGTATCTCCACTCTTGTAACTGTGCAATGTTCCGGGCAGGGTAACCATACTTACACTGGTGGCTGTTTTATATACATCGGTTCCGTAATAGGCTTCTGCCGTAACGGTCATCGGATTCCAGTAAGACTCATCCCAGTTGGTTCCGCTGCTCATGGTTAACAGATCAATGATCTTCACGTTGGCTTTTTCACCTTCTTTGAATTCAGGAATAAAATCGCCTACTGCCTGTTGAACGGACGCTATTTTTCCTTCGCGGATGGCGGCTCCGATCAGTAAACTGGTAACGCTTTTGGCCATTGAAAAGGAGCCGGACAAAGAACTGTCTGAATAACCGTCCCAGTATTTTTCCATCACAATAGAATCGTTCTTAATCATCAGCACCCCTACTGTTCTGAGTTTTTCCAGCAAAGTATTCAGCGTATCGGGATAACTGATTGTATTATAGTCTGCGGCTACTGCCCAGGGCTTTCCTTTGGATACCGCTACGGTATTGTTATCGAACTTGGTATAGTCATCGATATCCGAGAAATTATAGATGACCGCTTTAAAAAGATGGGTTTTTCCGGTGGCAAAAGCAAAGGCCGAAAAAGCCACTATCACTACTGCAAGAAAGATCACGGCATTTCTGAAGGGTTTCATGTGGTATCGTTTAATGACTATGAAAATAACTATTTATCGGTTATCCATACAAATATTAAGTACCTTTCCACCGTTATGACACACATGCACTTTCTGCACTTCAACTTAGATTTCCTCGACCATCCCGTGGGTGGTTAATTTCATTTCCCCGCAACGCAACATCACCCTTTATTTTTTCAGGCACAACGCCTGAGAGCAACCTTATTATTTTACTGTTTAATTGTTCTGCAATGGATACTGGTTTGTTATCCCCTAAGTCTGCTATATACCTGCAACTCGAAGAAAAGTATGGTGCCCATAATTACCATCCGCTTCCGGTGGTCCTCGAAAAAGGCGAAGGTGTTTTTTTATGGGATGTAGATGGAAAAAGATATTATGATTTTTTAAGTGGCTATTCTGCGATTAACCAGGGTCATTGTCATCCTGCCATCATCAGCGCCCTTACCAATCAGGCTAAAAAATTAACGCTTACCTCCAGGGCTTTTCACAACAACCTGCTGGGCGAATACGAACAATTCATCACCGCCTTTTTTGGCTACGAAAAAGTGTTGCCCATGAACACCGGTGTGGAAGGGGGCGAAACCGCTATTAAACTGGCCCGCAGATGGGGCTACACTAAAAAAGGAATTGAAGCAAATAAAGCCAGGGTCATTTTTGCCGAAGGAAATTTCTGGGGCAGAACACTGGCGGCCATCTCCTCTTCTACCGACCCTAGCAGTTACAACAATTTTGGTCCGTTCATGCCGGGCTTTGACCTTGTTCCTTACAACGATACGGTTGCGCTGGAAAAAGCATTGCAGGACAAAAATGTTTGCGCCTTTATGGTTGAACCTATTCAGGGCGAAGCGGGTGTAGTGATTCCGGATGAAGGTTACCTGCAAAAAGTCCGGGCACTTTGTACGCAATACAATGTGTTGCTGATTGCCGATGAAATTCAAACCGGATTAGCCCGTACCGGAAAAATGCTGGCCTGCGATCATGAAAATGTTCGTCCCGATATTTTAATTCTGGGCAAAGCCCTCAGTGGTGGTGTGTTGCCCGTTTCTGCCGTGCTGGCCGATGATTTTATTATGATGAATATCAAGCCGGGCGAACATGGTTCTACCTATGGTGGTAACCCCCTCGCCTGTGCCGTTGCCATCAGCGCGCTTACCGTATTGAAAGAAGAAAAAATGACGGAGAATGCCGATGCAATGGGCCGTTTATTGCGCAGTGAACTGGCTGCCTTAAACTCTCCTTTTATAAAAATAATTCGGGGTAAAGGGTTGCTGAATGCCATTGTCATTGAACATTCCAATCCGGATGCCTCCTGGGATTTATGCCTGGCTTTAAAAGACCGGGGCTTGCTGGCCAAACCTACGCATGGAGATAAAATTCGCTTTGCGCCTCCGCTGCTCATTACCCAAGAACAGATCCTGGAAAGCGTTCAGATGATTGGCGAAGCGCTGAAGTCTTTATAAGTTACAACGCCTATCCTAACAACAAACAGGCATACTTTACCGGATGCTTACATAGATCCTTACATAAAAAGAAGAGCGTAAAATAAATCATGGCTGATCATTTTACGCTCTTCTACCTTAAAAAAATCCTATATAAAAACTAAACCTAATTACAACAGCTTTATAACTACTGTTTTCATTATTTTAATTGACTAACCGCCTTATTAGAAAGTACTTTATCTAATTGGGTCAGCTGAACAGCCAATTCTGCTTTCAGTTCATTGAACACTTTATAGGAATCATCGGTTGGCTTTGCTTCGCCACTTTCTACGGTGCGCTGCAAGGAAGCTAACTTGTTATTTAACCTGATCGGAAAATTCAACGGATCCTGGTTACTCTGATTCTTCACCTGATAAATAGCCTCTTCAATTACAGTAAGTGCATTATTGATTTTGTTGAAATCTTCACTAACTGTTTTTTGGGCGGCTATTTTCTTTTTGTACTCACGGATTTTAATTACCGCTTCGTTTGCCCTGCTTACTTCCTTATTGATTTTAGTAGCCAGGTTAAACTGCTCCTGAATATCAGCCGACTTAGCGGTTTTGAAATTTGGATTGAGCTTAATGGCAAATGAATGGGAAGCAGTTACGCCGTTGGCAGTTACTTTGATCTTGTAGCTGCCGTTCGGAGCCATTGGCCCACTCTCTGGCCTTGCACCCCATAGAATAATACCATCAAACACCACTGCTCCGGGATATTTCATATCCCACTCAAACACATTGATTCCTTTTTTAACAGTTGGCTTTTTTTGTGTAGGTCCCATATAACCTTCATCATCGGAAGCGGCGGCTGTTTCTCCTTTTTTAGCAGTAGAATCGGGCTTGTTACCAGTAAAGCTTTTGATCAGATTTCCGGCATTATCCATAATGTCTATCTTAACGCTATCTGCTGCATTTCCTAAATAATACTGGAAAGATGCATTGCCCAAGCGGCGATAGGCATCTACCGGTTTAAAAAGATGCAACGCTTTTGTGGCAAGATCAGCCTGATACTCTCTGATAGGATTGATATTATCCAGAATATACATGGATCTTCCGTGTGTTGCAATAGCCAGATCATTGTCTTTAACTACCATGTCCGATACCTGAGTAACCGGCAGGTTCAACTGCAAGGATTGCCAGTTGTCTCCATTGTCAAAAGACACCACAACCCCATACTCCGTTCCTGCAAATAACAGACCCGGACGTACCAGATCTTCGCGTACAGCATGAACATAATTACCCGGCTGAATACCCTTTACAATTTTTTTCCAGGTAGCTCCGTAATCATCGGTTTTCCAGATATAGGGTTCGCGGTCGTTCATCTGGTAACGCTTGGCGGCTACATAGGCCGTTCCCGCTTTATGATGAGATGCTTCGATAATGCTTACCCGTGTATGTTTTGGCATATCCGGTGGGGTAATATTTTTCCAGCTCTTGCCGTGGTCTCTGGTGATATGAATTAATCCATCATCAGAACCTGCCCAGAGTGTATTTACATCCTGGTAAGAAGGAGCCAGTGCATAGACGGTGCTGTAGAGTTCAGGACCACTCATATCGAGTGTAAGAACACCACCGCTGATACCCATGGTAGACTTATCTGCCAGGGTAAGATCCGGACTGATTTTTTCCCAGGTCTGACCTTCGTTTTTAGTATACCAAACATGCTGAGAGGTAACATACAATCTGCTTGGGTCTTTGTGATTGAATACTATCGGATACGTCCAATGCACTCTTTCCGGCAAAGTTTTGGCAGGCTCTCCCATAAAGTAACGCGGATAAGGTTGTACTTCTCTGCGTTCTCCGGTTACCCGGTTAATTCTGGTTAATAAGTTAGAATAACTACCTGCATAAAATACATCCGGATTTTTTGGATCCTGTGCAATGTATCCACTTTCTCCACCACCCATTTCGTAGGCATAACCCATTCCTTTTTTAACAGAATTGGTACGGCTTACCATATGTCCCCATCCTTTAGAAGGAACAGCAATCGTGCTGTTATCCTGCTGGGCGCCGGCTACATGGTACGGGAAATCATTGGTTGCAGTAATATGATACAA
The DNA here is from genome assembly GCA_943325035.2 of Sphingobacterium thalpophilum. Lineage (GTDB taxonomy): Bacteria > Bacteroidota > Bacteroidia > Chitinophagales > Chitinophagaceae > Sediminibacterium. The sequence continues at coordinate 8,306 of CALPNW020000070.1, forward strand.
CTGTGCAGTAGGAAAATCCTCATCCGTCCAGGTGGCACCACCGTTTACTGAAACAGTTGCTCCACCATCATTGGCTTCTATCATTCGCAGCGGATCTGTAGGATCTATCCAGAGATCATGGTTATCGCCATGTGGAACTTTGAAAGCTTTATCGAACTTAACGCCACCATCTAATGATTTAAAGAAGCCTACGTTCAATACATATACTCCGTTGCTGTCTTTTGTATCGGCATATATACGGGAATAGTAGAATGCACGCTGACGAAGCTTACGGTCTTTGTTGAGGTATTTCCAGGTTTGACCGGCATCGTCTGAACGGTATATTCCACCGGAATCAGATTCTACAACAGCCCATACCCTTTTAGAATTAACCGGAGATACTGTTACGCCAATCTTTCCTACCAACCCAGTTGGCATACCCGGCTTACGGGTAATTTCTTCCCAGTTTTCACCGCCATCTGTAGATTTAAACAGGCCGCTGGCACCACCACCACCCCACATCATCCATGGTGTACGAACTACTTCCCAAATGGAAGCATACAATACATCCGGATTATTAGGATCTATGATCAGGTCTTCGGCACCTGCTTTCTCACTTCTGTATAATACTTTTTTCCAGGTAGTACCGCCATCAATAGATTTAAATACGCCCCTTTCTTCGTTAGGCCCAAATGCATGGCCTAACACTGCAGCAAATACAATATTGGGATTGGTTGGATGGATTCTGATTCTGGATACAGTCTGAGAATTTTTTAATCCTGCATGTTTCCAGGTTTTTCCTGCATCTACAGACTTGTATATCCCGTCTCCCTGCATGATGTTTCCCCTGAACTCCGACTCCCCCATTCCGATATAAACAATATCCGGATTAGAAGCAGATACGGCAACAGCACCTACAGAGGAACTATTGATTTGGCCATCCGTTACCGGATTCCAGGTATTACCACCATCTATCGTTTTCCACAATCCTCCACCCACTGCACCAAAATAATATTCATTTTTCCGGTTGGCAGAACCTGTAGCAGCCAAAGAACGGCCGCCTCTGTTGGGCCCTACATTGCGGTATTGCATTCCCGCAAAAACAGATGCTTCAGATTTTTTTTTGTCAATAGTACCCTCCTGAGCATAAAGCTGAGGGACTGTTGCCAATGCAAGAACTCCAATGAAGAGATTTTTACATTTCATAATTACCTATTTATTTATTGAAATTATTTGTACGCCTCATTCTGTAAAATTTTATTATTGGCATCCACTTCAAAAGAAGGGAAAGGAAATACCTGTCTTCCTGCTATATCCAGCGTAACCGCTGCGCCATTTTTACGTTCTACATTTACCAGTGCGGTTAAAGCCTGCCCTGTTCTTACCAAATCAAAGAAACGGTGTCCTTCAAAAGCAAACTCCAGGTTACGCTCTTTCCAGATTGCGCTTAACACAGTTGCTTTTGTGGCAGCTGTAGTATCTGCAATACCAGCTCTTTTTCTAACTAAATTCAGATCGGTTAAAGCGCCAGACAAGTCGTCTGTGTTGGCCTTTGCCTCGGCACGGTTCAGGTACATTTCGGCCATTCTTAAAATATGCGCATTGTCTATATTCCCCGCTTTATTATACTTGGTAGGGTAATAAACTTTTGCAGTTGGTTCATACGCAAATAAGGTTCCCCTTATATCTTTTATGTTTGCTGTGGCAAACTGGTAAAAACTGGTATGTGCGCAAAGATCTCCGCGACCTCCTTTAGACGTTGGAAAATACCAGGTTCTCATACCACTCTGATCGGTAGAGTTAAAGTTCAGCTCCAGAATAGATTCGGTAGTAAGTTTACCTGCAAAAATATCGAGGTAGTTAGGCAGCAATGTGTAGTTGGCATCTGTAATAACCAGGTTGGCATACGTTAGCACTTTTGCACTATTGCCGGTGTACAGGTAAAGTCTGCAGAGCAATGCACGTGCAGCCGATTTAGATGCGGTGCTTCTGTCTGCAGAAACCAGCAAAGCAGTTTCCGCTTTCAAAAGGTCGGCTTCCACTTGTGCATATCCATCTGCAAGTGAAGCACGTGCCACCATGGTTGAAGCATCAATTCCTTTAAACGGAGTGGTTACAATTGGCAACCCAAGGGTTCCGTACTTACCGGGAACGCCGCCGTAAACACGCAGTAAATCAAAATAAGACAAGGCCCTGATAAAGTAGGCATTACCAATTATTCTATTTTTTTCTACATCGGTTAAATCAGTAATGCCAGGCACTTTCTCTATGATGTGATTGGCCAGATTAATAGCGCGGAAAACCCTTGCATAGAAAAAACCGTTTTCCTGATTACCCAATGCAACCTGGTAGGTATCCATTTCCCGGTAAAAATCCCAGGTACCAATACTCTGTGCCTGATCTGCAGAAACATCGCTGATGATCTGGAAATTTCTTCCATAATAATCTCCATTCTGCAGTTCATTGTACATGCCTGCAACTGCTGCTAATGCGCCTTTCTTATTAACGATGGCAGCGTCATCTCCTACTTCATTTTGTGGCTTTTGATCCAGCACTTTACTGCAGGATACCAGCAATCCTATATTCAAAAACATGAACAGAATTAATTGTAATCTCTTTGTATTATATAACATAGCTCTTGATTAACCTGTGATTAAAATGTGATGTTGAAACCTGCCATAAATGTTTTGGCCTGTGGCATGGTAAAAAATTCAATACCCTGGGTAAGCGAATTGGATGCAGTACCTGTTAACTCCGGATCAAGACCCGAATAATTGGTAATAGTCCAGATATTCTGCGCAGAAATATAGAACCTTGCAGAAGGGATTTTAAATTTAGATAGTAAAGAAGCTGGTAAGTTATACCCCAATGAAATATTTTTCAATCTCATGTAAGACCCATCTTCCATAAATCTGGATGGACGCAGGTTACTGGCATAGTTCGCCGCATTAATTTTAGGAATCATTGTTACATCACCCGCATTCTGCCAGCGATTTAACTGACTGAGAGAATAATTAGAACTTCTTGTACCACCATGCTCTAAAAAGAATCTGTTCATGTTCATTTGCTCATTGCCATAAGAGAACTGAAAGAATACCATCAAATCAAACCCTTTGTATTTAAGGTTGTTGGTAAATCCACCGGTAAAATCCGGATTAGCAGAACCTACAATTCTTCTATCATTGTTGGCATCAAATTTTCCATCATTGTTCACATCTTCAAAAACAATAGCACCTGTTTGTGGGTTTACACCAGTTTGTGGATGCAGGAAAAATGAAAACATTTCTCCGCCTTCCTGATACCGGTAAATATCTCTGTTGTATACATTGAACGGTGCAGCAAGCTTAACAATTTTATTTTTGTTGTGCGAAATATTAAAGCTTGCATTCCACTTCAATCCATCTGGCTTAGATGGCTGCAGAATGTCTCCACTTATACTCAGCTCTACCCCTTTGTTAGAGATAACACCGAAATTCTGGGTTAGCACGTTAAAGCCTGTTGAACGTGGAATAGATACATCCAGTAAAAGATCTTCCGTTGTTTTATTGTAATAGTTGAACGTTACATTCAACCGGTTATTGAATAATCCGAGGTCAATACCCAAATCTGTTTGATTAGTGGTTTCCCATTTTAACAAAGGATTACTTGGCTGGGTAGGACTAATACCTGGAATATCTCCATAAGCAGCACCACCCCATAAACCCAACGACTGGAAATCACGTATGCCACTCTGATTACCCGTAATACCATAACTTCCACGAAGCTTTAGCATACTGATGGCTTTCATGTTCTGCATAAACTTCTCTTCGGTTAATACCCAGCCTAATCCTAATGAAGGAAACGTACCATACTGATTGACCTGACCAAAACGGGATGAACCATCTCTTCTGATATTTAAGGTAACCAGGTATTTACGATCGTAATCGTAGTTGATTCTTGTGAACACAGAACCTATACCCCAGCTGGTTGCAGCACTCGAAGATCTTTGTACTGCAGCAGAACTGATTTGCGTAAAGGCATCACTCGGAAACTGTTGTCCTATAGCCGTAATTACGGACGTTTTTGAATTTTGAATAGTGGTTCCCAGCAACGCACCTATAGAGTGTTTTCCAACACTGAAATTATAGGTTAACACGTTTTCCTGAACCCAGTTATTGTTATTGGTACTGGTGGCCTGTGCATTACCATTTACTGCAGAACCAGCATTGGTGAGTGAATTATCGTAGGCATTTTCTATAATATTACTATAGTCTAAACTATAGCTGGAACGCAATTTCAGCCCTTTCATAAACTCATATTCCGCAAATACAGATCCGAGAAAACGATTGGTTTGCATACTGATTAACGTTTCGTTCAATGCTGCCAAAGGATGCTCGAATGTGGGGATCTTTAAATAAGATCCGTCTGTATTAAATACGGGTATATTAGAAGGGTAAAAGAAGATACTTCCTAAACTTCCGGAAATATTATCATCATTACGAAGTCTTCCTCTTCTA
>CALPNW020000071.1 GCA_943325035.2 Sphingobacterium thalpophilum
ACACCCAGAACGGTTTAGTCCGAATGTTATTCTGCGTGGAGTATTTCAGGAAACAATACTACCTAACATTGTATTTATAGGGGGTGGAGGTGAAGTGGCTTACTGGCTGGAACTGAAAAATGTTTTTAAAGCAGTGAATGTTCCTTTTCCTTTACTGGCAATCAGAAATTCTTTTCTGTTTGTAGAAAAAGACCAGCACGAACGGTTACTCAAATTAAAGCTGAATACAACCGACCTCTTTACTGATACAACAGCATTAATCAATGCAATGGTGAAGGCCCACAGTACCAACCAACTCGTTCTTACAGCAGAATTGGCAGAGGCAAATGCGTTTTACGAAAAACTGCAGGCACTTGCCGGAGCAATAGACCACACCTTAACCGATCATGTGATTTCACTGAAATCAAAATCGTTGAAAAAACTGAACGATCTGGAAAAGAAAATGCTGCGTGCCGAAAAAGATAAATTCGAAACTACTATTCAACAGATCACCCAGATCAAATCGGCACTGTTTCCGGGTAATAGTTTACAGGAACGCCACGATAATTTTTCATTGCTGTACGCTAAGTATGGCAATGACTGGATTCGTACTATTTATGATTCCTCCGAAGGGTTGAGACAGCAGTTTGGAATTATTTACGCTTCCTGATTTTCTTGAATTTTAATTATAGTGTGCCGCCTCCTGGTTTTTTAGGCATTACTGTTTTTGGCTTATCCGCTGGCTTGTTAACAGGAGCAGTTACTGGAAGAGCTCCTGGTTTTTTAGGGTCTTTTGTTTCTGTTATTTTTTTGGGAACCTCTAAAATGATCTCGGACTCGCCTCCGATTTCTTCGGGTTTAATGTCTTTTGGAATTTCGTAATCAGTGGAAGTTCCGGTTCCCATATCTTCTCCTTCTCCACCCAATACCGGAGTAGTTCCATTAATATAATCAATATTTATATCATTGCTCATGATCTCCGGCTTAACAAAAGCAAGCTTGGTGTCTATGCCGCAATTAGGATCATTTGCCGCTTTATCAAAGAAGTAGGCCCAGATAGGCATAGCCGCTCTTCCGCCTTCCCCGTTCTTGCTGTTGAAACGGATGAACCGGTCATCACAACCTACCCAACCACCTGCAAGATATTGCGGAGTGTAGCCCATGAACCATGCATCACTGTTGTTATTGGTAGTGCCTGTTTTTCCGGCTATCTCCATTCCTCCAGGAACATTATATTGCCAGATACCTGCACCAGTTCCATTGGTCATAACACCCTGCATCATTTTAATAACAGAATAGGCAGTTACATCGCTGATCACTTCCTTGCGTTGCGGAGTGTATGTCGCAATTACATTTCCGTTCCGGTCTTCAATACGGGTGATATACATTGGCTTCGCATTGAATCCTCTACCCGGAAACATTGTGTAAGCCTGCATCATTTCATACAGTGAGATTTCAGTGGCTCCTAAGGCAATGGAAGGGTAAGGATCGAGCTTACTTTTCATTTCACACTTCTTCAGGTATTCTACAAATCGTTTTGCGCCATTGTTGGCAGTATTATCGAGTTGCTTTAAAATATAGGCAGATGCGCAGTTCCTTGATTTTGCCAATGCCAATGCCATTGGCATTGTTCCACCGGTACAGGTTTTTGGAGTATTGGGCACCATACCATAACTGCCAAAACTCTGCTGCACATCCTGCACTTCTGTATTGGGGGTGAAGCCGGCTTCTTCAATTGCCAGGCTATATAGTAAAGGCTTAATGGTAGAGCCTACCTGGCGCTTTGTATTAATATTGGCGTGATCGTATTTAAACGTTTTAAAATCAATTCCACCTACCCAGGCTTTGATCTGGCCGTTCAGCGGGTCCATTACCATAAATCCGGCCTGCAACATCTGGCGATGGTATTTAATGGAATCGTATGGAGTCATCAGGGTATCCTTGCCACGGGTATTGTTCCATGCAAATACATGCATAGGGATTTTTTGAAAAAAAGTTTTCTGGGTCTCCTCATCTGTTAAGCCTGCTTTTTTCAGATTGCGCCAGCGGTCGGTTTGTTTCATGATCTGGTCCAGCACATTTTCGAAACCTTCCCATACTGTTCCATTTCTGAAATTCTCCTGCGTATTCAGCAATTTCTGCATATAGCTGATGTGCTTGGCAACAGCTTCTTCTGCATACAGTTGCATACGCGGATTAATGGTTGTATATATTTTTAATCCATCTCTGTAAAGATCATACGTGTCTCCATTGTTCTTTTTATGTTCTTTGCACCATTTTTTCATCTCCTCTCCGAGTACCATCCGGAAATAGGGCCCAAGACCGGTTGTTTCATCGAGTTTTTTGTAATTAAGTTCAATGGGCTGAAGCTTTAAAGTATTGGCTTCTTTTTCATCGAGCGCTTTAAAACTAACCATCCTGTTTAATACCAGATTTCTTCTGTCTAAAGCTTTTTTAGGATTGCTGCGTGGGTTGTAAACTCCCGGGCCATTGATCATTCCAATTAAAACAGCGGCTTCTTCCACATTAATTCTATCGGGTTCTTTTTGAAAAAATGTTTTGGATGCATTGCGAATGCCAAATACATTGTCTCCAAAAGCAACCGTATTGAGGTATAGGGTAAGGATTTCTTCTTTGGTAAAGTTCCGTTCCAGTTTTACGGCAATGATGCACTCTTTTAATTTTTGCAATCCGCGTAAAATGAAATTCTTGGTACTCCAGTTTTCTGTAAACAGGTTTTTGGCTGTTTGCATGGTGATGGTACTTGCGCCACCTTCGCTGCCCAGGTAAATGAATGCCCTTGCCAGTGATTTACCATCTATTCCGCTGTGATCATAAAAACGCTTGTCTTCTGTAGCTACCAGTGCGTCAATGGCATATTTACTGATGTCTTTGTATTTTACATTGATCCGGTCTTCTATATAGTATTTGCCCATCAGGGTACCATCTTCTGCATAAACCTGACTGGCCAGAGATGCGGAAGGATTTTCAATGTCTTCCAGATCGGGCATGCTGCCTATCCAGCCATAATTAAGCATTAAAAAAAACACAATCAGCAACGCAAATCCGCCAAAAAAAGTCTTCCAAAATATCCGTACTGGTCTGGTCATAATAAGGTTAAAATAAGAATGTTAAAGCTAATCAACAGTTTTGGGATACCGTTGCAAAAATGGTTAAAATTTATCGGGGAACAGCTTGTGCAGAAAATCCGCATAAGCGGCAGGGTCTTTCTTTTTACGCAGCAGACCCAGATTTGCCGGACTGATCAGGCTATAGCTGTATTTATCTGCTGTTAACCACGGAATGATCCTGGAGCTGGTAACAGGTTTGGTTTTGTCTATATAAGTTACCGCGTCGGCAGCATTGCTGAACGGGCCGATCAGCAGATACTGAACAGAATCATTGATCGGACTGGCGGAAACCGAGAATCTCTGCTGGTAATAATTAGTCTGGTTGTACCGGTTGAAAGCATTGCGTGCCTCGCCAATAAATATCGGGTCTACCTTCTTGAGTACCAGAACAACATATTGAGTGTCGGTTGCTGCAAAGGCATAGGTTAGTTCCGTAATTACTGCAATTGGTTTTACCATTTCCGGAAGGGTTACCGGAGCCGATATTTTTTCAGGAGTTGATTTGGCTACCGTGTCAATTTTAGGCAGTTCAATCTTTGTAGTGTTCGTATTGTTTAAATCTACATTGCGCTGAATCAATTCTACCGGACGTTCAATGTCGAGGTTGCTGAGATAAGCTTCAATTTCATTTCTTCTTTTCAGCACATCGATCATGGTAGACGCTTTTTCGGCCATATCTGTTTTTGGGAAAAGAGATACCATGTTCTGCAGCCGGTTAATTGCAATGCTGTCCTGTTTCTTTTTTATGTAATAAACAGACTCTATGTACAATAACTGTGGCGTCCAGTAGTTCTTACCAAACTGCTCATCTGCCTGATTTTTTTTAGTAATGGCCTGTTCAAATCTTCCTTCCAGAAACGCATTGTAAACAGCTGTATACGCCTGTTCTGCAGGACTTATTTTGTTTTTTACAGGTAAAGCCGTTAATTTTTTAGTGAGATTGCCATTGGGGAATTGCACAGATAATTCCTTTACGAGTGCATCTGCTTTTCTGAACTCACCTGTTTTATTATAACAGCTGTTTAATTGAAAAAGTAATTCTTCGGTGGCCGGTGTTTCGGGGAATCTTCTCAGGATAGATTCATAACATTCAATAGCTGCAGGGTAATCCTGCAGATAATATTGAAAAGTATATCCGTTACTCATTAATGCTTTATAGACAATGGTGTTGGAAGCTATCAGCGCTTCTGCACTCAGGGGGAGGTCTTCAGTTAAAGCGGCCAGATTTATTTCTCTGGCAGCAACGGGCTTGGCCACATCTGCCAGCGCTTGTGAAGGCTGGTCCTGGGTGGTGCTGAAGGAACGGTCAATTGCCGATTGCCTTCTCCAGTTGTCGATATTTGGACGGCTGCCCCATTTCGTTTTGAATTCGCTTAATCCTTTTGCTTTCAGTGAACTGCTGCCAAAATAAAAATCAGTACCAGCTGGTTTAAACAGGTTGTCAGGAATTGCTGTAACAGGGTTGCCTCCAAAAGAAATGTCGGGCTCAGTTTCTTTCAGCCCTTGTTCTTTCCGGATTTTTCGGAGCAGGGTTTTTAAAAAAATACTGCGGTCCGTAACAGGCATCGCTGCAATTTTCTGCAGACTGTCTTCATTTGAAATAGCTTTAATATTCAGGGCAATACTATCCAGCGGTGTTTTCCTGTAGTCTACTGTTTGCTGATCGGCTTCTTTAAGAATCCCCGCCTGAATGCTGTCGTAATAAGCAGCAGCATGTATATAGTTTTTTGCGGAATAGGAAACATCTGCCAGTAAAAGAAAACTCTGTTGTTTCCGGTCTTCGTTATTCTCGTTGGTCTGAATGCTTTTTAACAACCATTTTTCTGCTGCGGTATAATTATTTCTCTTCAATTCCAGTTCTGCAGCAGAATAGTAAATGACATCGCGATAGCCCTGGTATTTATCCCTTTTAGCCATCAACAGCAACTGGTTGAGATTTTCCTGTAAGGCATCTGATTTTTTTCCGGAAGAGAGGCTTACTATATGAAGCCTTGCATACACTTCCATAAAAGGATCTGTAGAATGCTGTATCGCCTTTTCATACATTTTTACAGAAGCGGAATGTTTGCCCGATAATTCCAGCAGTTGGGCGGCGAGGTATTCCCATCTTGCAGTTTCAGACTTTGTTCCTGCATTGTCTAAAGCCAGTATGATATAATGAGCGGCACTGTCGTTGGATTGTTTGGTGTATTGCAGGTATGCTTCCATTTCATACCAGTCTGTTTTCAGCCTTGCAGGAAATAGTTTGTCTGAGCGGATGATCTCCAGCAGTGCACCGGCTTCTGTTAGTTTATTCTGTTCAATATAATTGCGGACCTGCCATAAAAAACTTTCATTTCTGGATGGGAGTTTGGAGGATATTTTTTTCCAGAAATTTCTTTTTTCGCTGGAGGAGATGGTGAAAATGCCGTTTGAATTACTTGCGTTACTTCCTATAGGAATATCATACCCTTCGTCTTTTGGAGCAAAGGCATAGTTGATATACTGTAACACCATTGCAGCTGAATCAAAGTCCTGTCTGTGCAGATAAGCTTTGCCCATCAGCAGGTATAAGCGGTCTACCCAGTCATTTCTGAGGTCATGCAGCAAAATGCCCGCTGTGCATTTATAAAGGACGGTGTCAATCTGTCCTTTTGCCGTTTCTTCTAAACTGTAATTATAGAAGGGGAGTAATTGCCTGTAATCTTCCTGGTGAGCTGCTTTGGCTGTTGCAATTATATCTTCGAGTTTTGCATTGGCATTAAAATAATAATTGTACTGGCTAACCATATTGCTGTAAAGCCGTTTGGGCACTGTAAATTTCTTATTTCCGGTTTTTTCGGATGCCAGTTGGCGGTTTTGGAATTTATCTGTTTTTTTGAGCTCAATAGTGGTATTGGGCTGGGATTCAGCCGCAAAAAAGCATACTGTAAACAGTACAGTGAGGCAAAGGGGATAAAAAATGGTTTCTCTGCGCATAAAATCGCTTAAAAATACAGTTATTTCCGTTCTATTTCAGCAGAAAACCGCTTCAATCATTACCTTTAACCTGTTTTTATATTATGGATAAAATTAACCCGGAAAGCACATTTAAACGGCTAAGGAACAATTATCGTTTGGTAGTGATGAACGATGACACTTACGAAGAGATGCTCACCCTGCGATTGTCCCGCCTGAGTGTGTACATCGGACTGAGCACTATATTCGTATTTCTTGTAGGTCTCACCATTGCCCTGATTGCATTTTCCCCTTTAAAATACTATATACCCGGATACGGAACCCGCGAAAGCAGAACAGCGCTTCAACTGCTCAAGATCCGCACAGATTCTCTGGAACAGGCCATTCATTATAAGGAGCAATATTTAGAGGGAGTAAAAAAAGTACTGTCCGGAAACGCGCCTGCCCAATTAGATACGCTACCGCTGGTAATGCCGAAAGTGGAATCATCCAATGATTAATTCTCAGTAGACCTATATTTACAATATGATAAAAGAGAAAGTAAAACTGATTATGCCCCTGATGGTTTTATGGGTTCTCGTGAATGGGTTATCACTTGTTTTTAAAACTTTTCTGCAAAAAAACGGTACCGATACATCGGTAGTAATAGCAGCCAATACATTGCTTTTTTTGATCTGCATGTATGGTTTGCTTTCTCAGCTGAAATTGATGTCTTCCACCAATCCGCACGCAATGGTTCGCGGAGTAATGGGCTCGGTGGTCCTCAAATTATTTGTACTGGGTACGGCTGCTTTTGTATACCTCTATGCAGCAGGGGAGAATAAAAGCGTAAATGCCCTGTTTGTCAGTATGGGACTTTATCTTGTTTATACCTGGCTGGAAGTACGTATAGCCATGGGGTTAAATCCACCGAAGCATGGCGGCAACTGAGCATCCACTGAATGAACTTTCGCGGTTTTTGCCTGAAGGAAGTTTTGATAAAGTAGTTGAATTTATTCATTACTATAAAGTGCATCTTACTATTGCGCGGAATCGTAAATCTGTACTGGGAGACTACCGGCACGCACACCAGGGAAATAACCACCGGATCAGTGTAAATGGTAATCTCAACCAGTATGAATTTCTGATAACCCTGCTGCATGAACTTGCCCATCTGCTTACTTTTGAACAATACAGTAATAGGGTAGAGTCTCATGGGAAGGAGTGGAAAGCCTGTTATGGTAAGCTTTTGAGCGATTTTATTGAAACCAGTATTTTTCCGGCCGATGTAGAGAAAGTATTGCGGCAGTCAATGCTTTCTCCTGCCGCAACAGCCAACGGAGAAACAGCACTGCTGACTGTTTTGCGCAAATACAATGAACACCATGAAGAAGGCCATCACCTATTATCAGTGTTGCCGGAAGGTGCTTTATTTATGACCCCTAACGGAAAGATTTTTAAAAAATGTGAGCTTCGCAGAAAGCGCTATACCTGTGTTGAACTGAAAACAGGATTGAGATATACTGTAAGTGCCATTACGGAAGTTAAGCTGTTGGAAGTAACAGGGTCTTAATACTGATTTGTATTCCTCCAATAAAAAATCCCGGCTACCTGAGGCAACCGGGATAATTCTATCAAACAATTCAGCTGTTTTGCAACAATCTGAATGGGTAAATCTGTTTAAGCTATTGCCTGTTTAACCAGTGCTGCAGCTTCACTCAACTGAATGGCAGACTGTACTTTCAATCCGCTTTCATCAATTAATTTTTTGGCTTCTACTGCATTGGTACCCTGTAAACGAACAATGATCGGGATATTGATATTTCCCAGTTTATTGAAAGCTTCAATAACACCTGCAGCTACACGGTCGCAACGTACAATTCCACCGAAAATATTGATCAGGATTGCTTTTACGTTTGGATCTTTCATGATAATGCGGAATCCGGCTTCAACTGTTTGCGCATTGGCAGTACCACCTACGTCCAGGAAGTTGGCAGGATCTCCACCACTCAATTTGATCATGTCCATTGTAGCCATTGCCAATCCGGCACCGTTCACCATGCAACCTACGTTACCGTCTAGTTTAACAAAGTTCAGGTTGTATTGTCCGGCTTCAACTTCCGTAGGATCTTCTTCAGTTACATCTCTTAAAGCGGCAACATCAGGATGACGCATCAGTGCGTTGTCATCAATATTCATTTTGCAGTCTACTGCAATGATTTTTTCATCACTGGTTTTGAACAGCGGGTTGATCTCGAGCATACCACAATCCAGACCTACATAAGCAGTGTAAAGATTGGTTACAAACTTTACACAGTTCTTGAAAGCTTCACCGCTTAATCCGAGATTAAAGGCGATTTTTCTTGCCTGAAAAGGCTGTAGTCCACTACCCGGGTAAACCCACTCTTTAAATATTTTTTCGGGGGTATTATGGGCTACTTCTTCAATATCCATACCACCTTCGGTGCTGTACATCACTACATTCATTCCTTTGGAACGATCCAGCAGAATAGAAAGGTAGAATTCCTTCACCGGGTTTGGTCCGGGATAGTAGACGTCCTGAGCGATCAGGATTTTGCTTACTTTCTTTCCGGCAGGCCCTGTTTGGATAGTAACCAGTGTGCCTCCAAGTATGTTTTTGGCAACAGTGGTAATATCTTCTGCGTTTTTGACCACCACAACTCCACGTTGCTCGGTACCAACGATTTTACCCTTTCCGCGTCCTCCGGCGTGTATCTGGGCTTTCACTACGGCAAAATTATTGCCGGTTTGGGTCTTGATCTGGCGGTAGGCTTCCTCAGCCGCCATTACGGTATCTACCGCAATACCCTCCTGGGTTGGAACATTGTATTTACTGAGTAATTCTTTGGCCTGGTACTCATGCAGATTCATAGTGGAACAATTTTTGCGAAGATAAGCGAAACCGCTATGCGGAATTAATACTTTATTTTCATTGTTGTAACATTAATAACCTTATTTTCGTAATGGTATTAAAACTCAAACAAAACAAATAATATGAAAAAAATCGTTTTCGCGCTGTTGGGCACAGCATTTTTAACAGGGTTATACTCTTTTACAACTGCAAAGTCTGCAAAAGAGGTAGTTACTTATACGGTTCAGGCAGATAAAAGCCGCGTAGACTGGGTAGGTTCTAAAAAAAGTGATTTCCACACAGGAAGTTTTTCTGTAAAAAGCGGAACTGTTCAGATTGATGGCGGAAAATTAAAAGGTGGTGAATTTGTAATAGACCTTGCTAATGTTAAAGTAACAGATGGCGCTGGTGAAAAATTAGCAGGACATTTAAAGTCTGCCGACTTTTTTGATGTTGCTAAATTCAGTGAAGCAACTTTCAAAATTACCGGTGTAAACTATACCGCAGATAATAAAGCTGCCATTACCGGCACCTTAAATTTAAAGGGCACAAGTCTTCCTGTAACTTTTCAGGCAGCTATCCGTAACGCAGACGATAAAGGATTTTTTGCTGAAGCTTTTTTTAGCTTAGACAGAACTTTATTTGGTATCAATTACGGCGTTGGAATGGTTGCAAGTGATGTTCAGGTTGCTGTTCATCTTTTTGCAAAATAATTTTACTCTTACCCCCTCATGAATAAAAAAAGCGCCGTCATCTTATGACAGCGCTTTTTTTATTTATACAGTGTCCCGTCCTGAAATTATAAATAACGTTCTTCCACTATTTGTTGATGGTGCAGCAGGTGTCCGAAAATAATATAGCCAATGGCATTTGCAGTAGCGCTGTTGCCACTTGCTGTTCCGGTATTGGCCAGTTGCTCTTCCGTAAGGGATTGAATCAGCAGGTCGGTTGATTTGCGCAATGCAGTCAGCTCTTCTTTTAAAGCACTAAAACTTCTACCGGGAGCATTGGCATTGGTTGCATAATCGCCTTCCTCAAAACCCGGTAAAGGAGTGGTGTCCTTTCGGGCTATCCGCAAAAGCCGGTAGCTCATGATCCTTTCTGTATCAATAATGTGCTGCAGCAGATCTTTCAAACTCCATTTTCCGGGAGCATATTGATAATCGGCTTTTTGTTCGGGCAGGGTCGTAAAAAAATCGGTTAGCAATTGTGAGTATTGTGTAACGGCTTCGTGCAGATTTGCCGCACCCACTCTGTTCACATAATTCTCATAAAAAATTCCGTAGTCTCCCGCTTGAGGTTTTGCCATTAGTAACTGAGTTTTATGTTCCTGTTATTCAATGAATTATTGCTTTTCAGGGAATTGTTGTTTTTAGGAGAATTGTTGCTTTTTTGAGGAGCGGCCACTGTTTTAATTTCTCCCGCATTTACCACTGCATTATACGCGTTCACAATTCCTCCGCTTTTGCACAACTCTTTAAAGGGATATGGATCACCATTTATACCGGGTTTAATACAGGATAAATGAGTATCTGGTATTGAAACGGACTGTTCTATGATCTTTTTTATTTCTACAGCATTAAGCAGTGGATAATAAGACCTTAGCATAGCGGCAAGCCCTGTTACAATGGGTGTTGCCATACTGGTTCCTTTTAAATTACCATATTTATTGCCTCCGGGTAATGTAGAATATATTTTAACACCTGGTGCAAATACATCAACGTTTTCCTTTCCGTAATTACTAAAATCTGCAGCAATACTGTTTCCGATTTTAAGATCGCTGCTGGCGCCAACTGTAATGAAATTACCCGCCTTTATTTTCCATTGCGTTAACCAGGAATTTGGATAATTCACATTTACATCAATGTCTTCAGATTCATTGCCAGACGCATGTACCAGCAAAACATCGTGTTGTTCTGCATAACGTACAGCACTGTCTACCCAACTTTTTTCGGGTGAAAAAGATTTGCCAAAACTCATATTGATCACCTTAGCTCCCTGGTCTACAGCATACCTTATTGCCAGTGCTACATCCTTGTCGTATTCATCGCCGTCCGGAACAACACGAAGCGTCATGATCTTCACCAGATCAGCAACCCCGTCTATACCCGTATCATTATTTCTTACAGCACCAATAATGCCACTCACATGGGTACCATGCATCGGGCCGGGACCCATCACATCATTATTGCCATAAAAACGGTCTTCAAAATTGGCATAATTGTCTTTTACTATTTCGGCTCTGTAGTTGTACGGTTCTTTTTCTTTAGACTCAAAGCTGGTTTTCTTTCCTTCAATATAATCGTCCAGTTCATTCAGTGTTCCGGAATTCTTTTCTTCGGGATCAATCCCCATCATTTTTATGCAGGTAAGGTATCCGAGTTTGGCGTCCTTTCCTGATTTGGTTACAGGGTCAAATTTTTCCAGTTCCTCACAGGTATATTCCTCTTTGCCCATTTCCATCCGGATGACCTTGTCATGTCTTTTCATTGCCTTTGCCGTGAGCTCGATGAACATCACTTCTGTTTGTTCTTCCTGGCTGAAATTCAATCCTGCAGCTGCCTTTTTCCAGATGCTGTAATGGTCTTTGTCTGCAGAACTAAGTTGATTGGTATCTATGATCCTGCCATCGAACAGGCTTTTCCAGCGATGGTAAACACGGGATCTTTCATCCGAGGCTTTTTTAATACTACTTCCATTTTTTCCACCCAAAAAGTTCCAGCCGTATACATCATCTGTATACCCATTTTTATCATCATCAATTCCGTTGCCCGGAATTTCTTTTGGGTTGTGCCATAGATTTTTTTTCAGGTCTTCATGTGTAGTATCTATGCCTGAGTCCAGAACAGCAACGATAACAGGCTGTGCCACTTTGTTTTTGCTCCGGAGATACTGGTATGCTTTGTTCAGACTGATTCCGTAAAAGGAGTCCTGCGCTTCATCCAGCAAATGCCATCCTTTGGGAATTTCAGGCTGGGCAAAAATGCTGGTAATGCAAACGAAAAAAGAAAGCAGGGCTATAGCAATTCCACGGTTCATGGTACAATAAATTTTCTGGCTTTACAAATTTGCGTAATCATTTGGATATATAATGCCGGATTAAACGGATTTATCAAAATGTTATGCCCCCGGGATTGTTTTTTCGCCAAGAAAATGTTAAAGAAGCCGGTAGGGTTAACAGTCAGATCAATCTTCCGGGTTCCTATGCTGGCTGTAGTTACGCCATTTCTCTAATGCTTTTGTCATGTCTTCCGGTACAGGAGATTCAAAAAAAACTTCCTTGCCGGTAACAGGATGAATAAAACCGAGCGTTTTTGCATGGAGCGCACAACGGTTACAGGCTTCAAAACAGTTATCTACAAACTGTTTGTATTTGGTGTAAATGGTTCCTTTTAATATTTTATCTCCTCCATATTCAAAGTCATTAAACAAAGTGTGTCCTATATGTTTCATGTGTACCCTGATCTGGTGCGTTCTGCCGGTTTCAAGAATACATTCTACCAGTGAAACATAATTCAACCGTTCCAGCACTTTGTAATGGGTAATAGCATGTTTGCCGGTTTCTCCATCGGGGTATGCATCAAACATTTTTCTGAAATGCCTGTGCCTTGCAATGTGTGCGTTTACTGTTCCTTCCTCTTCCTCTATGTTTCCCCAAACCAGTGCTACATATCTGCGGCTAACGGTATGGTTAAAAAACTGTTTGGCTAAATGAGCAGCAGATTCTCCTGTTTTTGCCACAACTATTAATCCGGTGGTATTTTTATCTATCCGGTGAACAAGTCCAAATCTGGGCAGTTGTTCTTCGTCTATTGCCGGGTTTTGCTTTCTGAGGTAAT
>CALPNW020000072.1 GCA_943325035.2 Sphingobacterium thalpophilum
CAAGATTTTGGAATCAACTATTACGTATGAAACAACTCAACAGGTCAAAAGCTTTATGTATACTTTCCCAGATGGGTTTGAAAGTTATATTTATGCGCCTATATTAAACTATGGTAAAAAGATGCGTTACCCAGTTAAATCGATGATTACAAAAGTATACGACCCATCTGCTCAAAAACTGCTAGATACTTGGACTAGTTCATTTGGCGCTTATACTTATTCGGTAGATGGGTATGTTGTTCAAGGAATACAAACTGGCGATTTACAACAAGGTTTTGCCCTATTTTATGGTAAAACAATATTCACTTATTTGTGTCAGTAAAAGGAAACTTCATTTGCTTATTAAGAAAATTTTTAAATTTTCCGCGTTTTTAAGTTATTTAGTGAAGGAGTGGTTACTGTCAGTACATATGTTATTTAATTCACTAGAATTTGTACTATACTTTATTATTGTAACCAGTTTAAATTTTTAAGTCCTTATAGGTATTGGTGGCTGCTACTGCCAATCGCTAGTTGTTACTTCTATATAGGATGTGCCTATTTTAAAGCATTGTAGGAGATCTTTTATATGCATGGCATGCAAGCGGTCGTCGGTTCGACCCCGATACTCTCCACAGCTTTAAAAAGGTCCACAGCAATGTGGGCCTTTTTTGTTTCTTGCCAGGCCAACTCTCAACGAACCACCCATTTACCAATTCCATAAGCGCGTCAGTCCATCCACCACCATACAACCTTAATGACCTCAATCAGTCCTTCCCTTGATGAACGTCATTTGTTGACTTTTAATAGAATAATAGCTTTGTTTCTGTTCTGGTATTAAGCAGAGATGCCTCGGCAAAAAATATCCGAATATCAGGGAGAAGTAATTATTTCTATTAAAATATAAAATCAACAACTATGAAACACTTAAAAGCACTGTTAGCGATGGGCATATTACTTGCCGGATTTAATGCAAAAACTTTTGGACAGGTAATATTACCGGACGTTACGGTTGTAAGCTTAAACTATAAATATATTAAGTCTATACATGACCAGAATTCTGCTCAACCTGTAAAATTATTGCAAAGCAGGGCTGCGAGTTATAATCTGAAAGATTCAGATTTATATGAGGAGGATTATGATGGATTTTTTGTTTCATTTTATATTCCCGACGGAGAAATTCTGGCTTCCTATGATAAAGATGGAAAACTCATCAGTACCGCAGAAAAATTTAAAAATGTATCGTTACCTCCACTCGTGAGGAAGGCTGTATCAGACAGGTATCCGGGATGGAGGATTGCGAAAGATATTTATCTTGTTAATTATTTTGCTGATACAAGAGAGTCTTCAAAAATATATAAGATCGTATTAGAAAATGGTGACAAGCGTATCAGAACAAAAACTAACGAGCAAGGAGAATTTCTTAAATAATTTTTTAATTTCCCCCGGATTTAAGGGTCACAGCAATGTGGCCTTTTTTATTCCGGAGATCTGATTCAGTAAAATCTTAAATTCAACCTATGGAGAAAGGATCAGTTTATATCATCATTTCGTTGATCTTTTTAGGAGTAATTGCCATTTTACTGTTTGTTTTACCGAAAAAAAATGATAACAGAAAACTAAGCACTCTGGCCGGCCTCTCATTTGCGTTCATATTGGCAGGACTAAACTTTGGAGATAAAAGATATATTGGATACAGTTTAACTGGAATTGGAATAGTTCTGGCGGT
The DNA here is from genome assembly GCA_943325035.2 of Sphingobacterium thalpophilum. Taxonomy (GTDB): domain Bacteria; phylum Bacteroidota; class Bacteroidia; order Chitinophagales; family Chitinophagaceae; genus Sediminibacterium. The sequence continues at coordinate 1,709 of CALPNW020000072.1, forward strand.
TATTGATATGATTATAAAATGGAGAAGATCCAGAAAAAAGGGGACATATTTGTAACTATTGTTACTAACAATATTCTGTTCAAATAAGACCTTCATAAGATGAATCAAAAAAACCTAAACGAATCATTCTGGAATAACCATTATTTAGAAAGAACAACAGGCTGGGATCTGAAGCAGGTATCTCCGCCATTAAAGGAATTCATCAACCAGCTTACTGATAAAAATCTACGAATTCTGATCCCAGGATGTGGAAACAGCTATGAAGCAGCATATCTGCTTGAAAAGGGATTTACCGATATTACCATAATTGATATTGCGCCGGCACTGGTTGAGTCATTAAAAAATAAATTCAGTAATGACTCACGTATAACAATTGTTTTGCAGGATTTTTTTGATCATGAAGGAACCTATGACCTTGTTCTGGAGCAAACTTTCTTCTGTGCAATTGATCCCTCACTCAGACCCCAATATATTGTAAAAATGAGTCAGCTTCTGAAAAAAGGGGGTAAACTTGCCGGACTATTGTTTAACCGGGATTTCGAAGACGGACCTCCGTTTGGAGGAAGTAAAAAAGAATACCTAGCGCTCTTTTCCCCTGATTTTAATATTAAAATTGCTGAGACAGCTTATAATTCTTTTGAAAAACGAAAAGGTTCGGAACTTTTTATCAGTATGATCCGAAAATGATCCAACTACCTATTGGATACCTGATTTGAATTTTTTAATCTCAGCAATGCTTCTAAAAAATAATAATCAGCATAGATTATTGGTACATCTACATCTTTATTCATAGGCTTATTGCCTGTTGAATGCAATAAGATTGCATGATTACTTTGCATACTCAGATAGTTTTTAGACGAAAGCGTTTTTAATATTTTTACAGATGCTGTTTTATAATGATCCTTCATTAGATTATCTGTACAGAATGAAGACAATTCCAGCAAAGCAGACGCTACAATAGCTGCTGCTGATGCATCCCTTGGAGCATTTGGTATTGCGGGGTCATCGAAATCCCAAAATGGAATCTGATCTTCGGGCAATCTTTTTAAATAAATATCAGCTGCATTGATTGCAGTTTGTAAAAACGCCGGATTTCTGGTTTCACGATAAGCCATGGTAAAGCCATAAATAGCCCATGCTTGTCCTCTTGCCCACATACTGTTATCGGCGTACCCCTGGTGTGTAACCCCTTTAATCAATTTACCGGTTTTCGTATCATATACCGCTACATGATACGAACTGAAATCCGGACGGAAATGATTATTCATGGTAACAGTAGCATGCTTTACAGCAATGTCATATAGTTTAGCACTCCCCCCGTTTTTAGCAGCCCAAAATAATAATTCTAAATTCATCATATTATCTATGATGGTATTATGGGGCCATCCGAAATCTTTAACTCTTTGAGGCCAGGATAGAATAGTACCCACTGTTGGGTTATACAACGTTACCAGTGAGTCAGCAGCTCTCAGTAAAGTTTGCTTGTAACCCTGGTTTCCGGTTAAGCGAAATCCATTACCCATGCTACAATACAACTGAAATCCAAGATCATGATTTTCTACGGGCTTGTTCAGAATAGCAATCAGTTCGTCGGAAGTTTTTTCCGCCTTTAGTTTCCAATAATTATCCTTCGTTGCTTCATACAAATACCATTCAATACCTGGCCAAAAACCACTACGCCAGTTATAAATACTATTATTAGTCCATTGACTATTACCCTTATCAATGACTACCGGCATGGCAGATAGAGGAGCATTCTCACTAACTGTTAAACGCGCCTGCTCATCAGCATATTTAAGACTCTTTCTGATAAAACCGGATTGACTGAAACAATTATGCGGATTCAATCCAAACAATCCAATCAATGCAACAAAAGCGGTTATTATAAATTTCTTTGCAAATCTGTTTTTCATATGAATTATAATAGATTTAAAATACTGGCACTGTAATTATCCGTGTTTTTTTTAATGATTCCCAGGCAGTTAATACAATTGTATCTGGAACTGCTTCTGACTAGTATCTGAAATGAATTTGATATAGTAAAAGGTTTAATTTGTGGATAGACCCATTTGCTATTATCAGCGAAATAGGGCAATACTGCATCTATCCCTTTTTTTAAAGATTTTTTTGAGCTGGTTTCAACAGTCCAAAAGTCTATTGCAGTATTCTCAGATAATTGAGCAATGATAGTGAACGCATCCAGAACAAATGCTGTATAATGAAGGGAAGTTGTTCTTGCTAATTCAAACGGGAAGTTGCCATTGTCATCCATCTGAACGTTTAATCTGCTGACTGCACTTTTTAATGTTGTATTTATTAAAGTTTCATCATTTAAATATTTGGCAATTGCCAATGAAGTTGCATCATACCATACACCATGATTGTTTTTAGCATTTCTCTCATCAATGCCGATAGGGCTTTGCTGAAGCCAATCAGAAAAAGATTTAAACCATGATTTCATTTTTTTTTGCTTTGATGCACCAAAACTGTCGGAACTTTTAATCAGATTAATTGCATCAATTAAAAAGATAAGGTGCCTGACTTCTATGATACCCTCTGCCCTTCCGGTTGTAATTCCTTTTATTGCCTGCCCATAATTCAGATTCGGATTCATTGAAGTCGCAGAATCCAAAAACCAGACCTTGATTAATTTACTGGCATGTTTTGCATATTTATCGTCATCTGAGAAATAGTAAGCAAGTGACAATAAATATATTTTTTCACAAAGCTTAGGTAGATTTTCTTTGTCCGGAAAGTTTTTAACCTCTGGATTCACTTCGCCATCTTTTCTGATATATGGTACCCCATCAGCTTTAGAAGGGTCCGGCCACCAATAAGGACCGATACTCATATAATCATGCTTATTACCACTGGGAGGAATGTCTGTTTTATCCATAACACTTACCGGCTTATACTTCAATAGTAGATCGGCATCTTTTAGTAACTGGTTATAGGCCGGAGTAAGTGATGGATCATTGGCTTTTACCTGATTTTTTTTTGCGGCTAAAATAGTAAAATCAAGCTTAACCATATCTGACTTCGAAAGGTTAGATTGAGCAAAAAGATTACTTGCAAAAAGACATAAAACCAAAAGTATTCGCAGTTTACTGTACATAAATATTTATTTGTTGTATAATTCGTTTTGCTTGTTTAATCCTTTTTTAGCTTTTTCAATTTTATCTGCGTTGTTGGCGTGTCTTCCTGAGCCACCTGCATTATCTATTATACCTCCCGCAGGATTTAGTTTTTCTAAAACGTCTTTTAATTTGACATATGCATCATTTGCTACTTTATTGTTTCGGTAATTTAAAACTAATTTTTCTTCGAATGGTGCCATGCTCATATCAAACAATTCATCTTCTCGTGTAAGTTTCCATTGAGCATCTCTTACATACCATTTATTACCTAATTCAACAAAAATCCAATCTCTCGGCTTCCCTTTATTTCCAAGTAGCTGGGGTAAAAAACTTTGCCCATCCAAAATATTTTTTGTTGGTAAAGCAGCTTTGGCAACAGCTGCAAAAGTGGGCAATAAATCACTGGCATCAACCAGCGTACTGGTCACTTTGCCTTTTTCTATATATCCGGGCCAGTTTGCAATCAAAGGAACTAAACTCCCGCATTCCAGCATGGTACCTTTCTTTCCGGATAATTGTTTTCCATTGATGGAACTTCTGGATGCATATTGACTGGCTGTGCCATTATCACCCATAAAAACAATCATGGTATTTTCCCTTATTTTCAAACTATCCAATGTTGCTAAAAGTTTACCAACCAGTTTATCCATATAAGCCGTATTATCTTCATATAAATCGGATCCGGCTTTACTGTCGGGAGTTGGTTGAATTAATGCATGAACATGAACCATTGAATAATATAAGAAAAATGGATTACCTGTATTTTTTGAAAGAAAGTCAACTAAATGATTATGCATTAAATCAGGCATATATACACCATCATTAAGTGTTTTTGTATCACCGTTTTCAATATACGTTTGTGCTTTCTTTTTTTCTTTACTCCAGTAAACACCACTGCCTTTAAAAGTGATATAGTCATCAAACCCAAAATCTTTAGGTGTTAATGAGAACTGGCTCCATTTTCCAATCAGTGAACTGACATACCCTTTAGATTTCAACACAGAAGGTATAAGGACTTCGTTTTCAGGTTTAATTTCTCCTACCATATCCTGATTAACGCCGCCTGTTCTGAATGCATATCTGCCTGAAAGAATTAATGCCCGGGAAGGTCCGCACAATGGAGCTGTATAACCATTGGTAAATCTCATCCCATTTTTTGCCAATTGATCAATAACGGGGGTTTTGTTACTATCAGAACCGTAACAGCTAACATCACCAATACCCAGATCATCCGCCAGAATATAAATAATATTTGGTTTTTGGGGTAACTGCTTATTTTGAGCAGAAGCAAGTATTGATGTAAAAAGCAAAAAACAAACAAAAAAATGTTTCATGAAATAGGTTTTGGCAATTATTTATGTTCAATCCAGCTCACACCAACTTTAGATTTACTTACAATCCGGCTGGGATCAAATTGAGTGATTTCTTTAACTGATAGTTTTATCTGGTGAACAGATAACCGTTCATTGATCTGATCAAGGACCTGCTGATCAATTTTTGGATGGGCTGTATAAAAAGTACCATTTTTTTTGTACTTGTTAATATTAACCAATTCAAACCCGGCTTCATTGGTTGATCCGTTTGTATATTGATTACTTAGCAGGGAATAAGTTGCTGCCTCATTTGCAATAAATATCGGATTCGTATTTCTGCCTGATGTATTAATAATTGAATTCCCTGCAACCAACACATTTTTCGGTGCTATGAATGGCTTACCCTTACTGGAATTTCCAATTCCAAGTTTTATTGCAGGCCCAACAACATTTACAAGCGTATTGTAGGCAACAATTGCATTATCAGCCGGGTAGTATTCATTTAGAGCGGATCCATCAAGTCCTGCCATGATATCGATTGCTGCTTTTAAGGATTTATCCCCTCCTTCTGTATTTTCAACATAATTATTAAAAATGGTATTATCCGGATTGATCACCCTTAAACCAGCACTTAAATTACGACCCGATTTTCCGTTGATATAATTACCGTAAACAAAACACTTTTGTCCATGCCTGATAACCATACCACCATCATTGCCAATAAAACTATTAAACCGATAGATATTATCCCAGCTCTTGTTACTGATCACCTCTGCCTCTAATCTTTCGTCTTCGAAATAATTATACTCAATAATATTATACCCATGAGTGAATGAAGTAGTACTCGTTCCTATTCTCATTTGCTCACCTCCGTTAGAAGAGTAAGTTCTGTAACCGAAATAGTTATGATGAATCCAATGATGGGCTGAAGGAGCTACGTCACTACCCGGAACATAGCCTGTTTCCTGCCTGTATTCTACTACCAACGTCGGGCCCTTATTTACTTTGCCTTCAAAATAACAATGGTCCACTTCATTATTGTCACCCACCAGATTAACGAAATAATTATTAATGCCACTCTCTTCGGTTCTGGTATATTGTATAATGGCACAATTGGTAACTCTGGAATGAGAAGCGTATTGTTTGGCAGATGATCTGAAATCAATCACATGCTGCTCGTTATCCAGTGTACAATCACCTTTAAATAAAAAACCCTCTACTTGCAGATAAGCCCCCCCAATAAGAATCTGGGAATTACCAGAAAAAATCACTTTGCCGGGTGTTTGAGCTTTTAATAGTATCGGAGCATTTTCAGTACCATTATTCCTGGGTAAGAATTTTATTTTTTGATTGGAATAAACACCATCTTTCCAGACAATGATATCTCCTGGTTTAACAAATTCTAACAGCGCATTAAATTGTTGAACATCGTTTATTTCAATGACTTTTGCCATTGCCTTGTGGGACAACAAAAAAAGCATGGAGAGTATAAAATATAACGATATTCTTGTTTTCACTTTAACTAAACCTTTTTTTATAAAATAATAACTAGTCAGCTGAGGTTTTCCAATGGGTGGTATCCCCCTTAAAACGGGTAAGTGCTTTCCACTCAGTTTCAATTCCTTTATCTCCCTGATCGTTCATCCATGATTTCAATTCGGCAAATAATTTTAATTTCTTTTGCTGAAGATTTACATCATTCGCTAAATTTTTTAACTCATACCGGTCATTCTTCATATCATATAATTCAAATTCCGGTCTGATCCTGTAGAGTAATGCATGCGCATATTGTTCAGGGTCATTTTTTGATTTCTTCAGCCAGCCTTCATATAATTTATTTCCTTCTCTGGATGCAGAACAATAGAATGGCTCTGTATAATTTAAATTCCAGATTAATTTATAATCGTGATCCTGAACAGAACGAACCGGATAGTTATCAGATCCGTTCTTAATTCCTCTTGTTGTATGTACACCATAAACAAAGTTCCGGACTTCTGTATTAGTACCTTTTAGAGTGGCAAAAAAACTTTTCCCGTCTAATCGCATAGTTTGCTCTCTGTTTCCTCTCAAAGATTCAGGATTACCGCCGGCAGCCTGATATAAAGTTGGAACTACATCAATGTATTGAGCCAAAATAGCCGTTCTGGTAGACGGCTTGATTTTTTTAGGCCAACGCGCAATAAAAGCTGCTTTTAATCCAATACTATAGCAAGTCCATTTGCCAAATGGTAATGAAGTACCATGTTCACTTGCGAACATAAATAAGGTATTGTCTTTATTTTTTGTATTGTCAACAATATTCAGGCATTTACCTACAAGACTGTCTGCATAGGTAATTTCAGCATAATATTTAACCAGGTTTTCTCTGGTTTCTTTGGTATCAACCATATAAGGAGCAACATGCAAATCCTCTGCTTTGTATTGTGCCTGATTTCCCCGCGTCCAGGGACCATGTGGCTGATTGGTTGCAACAATCAGTAAATACGGTTTTGATTTGTCTTTATTAATCCATGCTTCTGCGTCTGCTAAATTAATATCTACCCCTTCGCCATTATCACTGTCTCTCCCACCAAGGTACTCATAAGGGAATGACTCTGCCGGAGCAGTATGCCTTTTTCCGATAAGGGCAACTCTATATCCGATACTTTTAAAGTGATGAAACACACTGATAATATTATCATACACTTTTGAATGATTCGGATAGCTGCCGTTTTTCACAGGAAATATGCCGGTATATAAACTTTGTCTGGTAGGACCACACATTGCTGTAGCATTATTCATATTATCAAAACACAAACCTTCCTTTGCCAATTGGGTTAAATTAGGTGTTTTCACATCCGGATTCCCATAAGGCTCACAATCTATAGAAGTCATATCATCTGCAATAAAAAATAAAATATCCGGTTTTTTATCTTCTTTGACATCCTTCTTAACAGGCAAAAATGCAGTGGCGATGACCAGAACACCCACAGCAAATAAAACTAATTGGATAAAATTCTTTTTCATATTAATTTGATTTTGTTTTTTCAGGTTGCCATGGCCAAGGCCTGGCTTTGGTTCTAATTGCTTCAATTTCCCATTTACCGGAAAGCTCTTTTACTTTATCCGGCAATTGATTTGCCAGATTATTTATTTCAGAAGGATCATTGTCAATATCATACAGTTCCCAGACATTTTCATCTGCCGGAGAAAATGTTTTATTCTTTTTTGTTTTAGAAACCAGTTTCCACTGACCAACCCTTAAAGCTCTGTTAGCAGAATGTTCCCAAAAAATAAATTCACGGTTGATGGGTTTATTCTGAAATGCCGGTAAAAGACTCTTGCCTTCATAGGCCTGAATTTCGTTCCCATTGTATTTAGCCGGATAATTTAGTCCAACCAGTTCAATACAAGTGGCCATTATATCAATTAAATGCGAAGGTTGATTATTGAGTTTCCCTTTTAATTTTAAACCTTTCGGCCAGGTCACCACCATTGGTGTTGCAATTCCTCCTTCGTGGGTCCATTGCTTGTATTCTCTGAACGGAGTATTGCTCACATTTGCCCATTCTTCGCCGTAGGTAGACCAGCTGTTTGCATTACCAGGAGTAACACCCCTCCCACTTCTTACAAACTCACCTTCTCTGGTATAAACCGGTTTTTTGCCTGAAAATATTGAATCATACAGGTAAGGTTTCAATATTTTTTGCTCATCCGTTAAGGGCTTTCCCGGCTGATCTGTTTCCACTGGTTCTGCGCAGCCACCATTATCATGCATATAAAAAATAATCGTATTGTCTAACTCCCCGTTTTTCTCTAATGCACCTATAATTCTACCGATACCCTGATCCATAATATCAATCATCGCTGCATAAACTTCCATTCGCTTTACCTGCCATTCTTTCATAGGTTCTTTCTCCCATTCAGGAACATTCACCCCTCTGGGTGTTAATACACAATTGGCATTAATAATACCCAGTTTTTTTAATTTTTCAAACCGTTTTTGTCTTATTATATCCCACCCTTTATCGTAAACACCTTTATATTTATTGACTGCTGATTCAGGCGCATGCAGTGGCCAGTGAGCCGCCGTGTATGCTACATAAAAAAAGAATGGTTGAACTTTAGGATGCTCATTAATAAATTTAACAGTAGAATCACTGATTGCATTTGTATAGTAGAAATTTTTAACTGGCGAAATAAATGTGTTATTACTGATCAGTGTTCCAGGATCATAATAGCTTCCGGAACCGTTCAACGTACCAAAATATCTTTGGAAACCTCTCTGAAGCGGCCAGTTAGATTTATCACCATTTGCTACCATACTTTTAGCTATATGCCATTTACCTGTCATATAGGTTGCATAGCCAGCTTGCTTAAATAACTCTGCCAAAGTCACTGCATTTTTGCTTAAATCATCTGTATATCCCGGCTCTGCATAGTTTTCGGTGGACAAATGACCCATACTTGCCTGATGCGGATACAAACCGGTTAACAAAGATGCTCTTGTAGGACTGCACCTTCCGGTATTGTAAAATCTGGTAAAACTCAATCCGTTGGCAGCTAAGCGATCTATATTAGGTGTTTTTATTTCTGAACCGAAACAACCTATATCAGAATAACCCATGTCGTCAGTTAAAATCACAATTACATTAGGTCTTGCAGATTTTACTTTTTGCGCTGCAATAACGTTGCTGCACAAACATAAAATAAGTATCCATGAAAAAATATTGATATTATTTTTTCGGAATACCCGCATATAAATTAACCTTTCGAGTATCATTATATAAGTGATTTTTTAGAAGATATAAATATGATGCATATCCAGGCCATTGGTACCATTGTACTGGCCATTATAAAAAAAGAAAGGTATCCCGTTTGTGTAATAACCGGCACCAGTAAAGTAGTAACCAATGTTCCAACAACAGCCGCCGTTCCACTCATTCCTGAAATAGTTCCGATATTTTTCCCTGAAAAATAATCAGATGGCAATGTTTGAATATTTCCTATCAGAAATTGAAACCCAAATAAAGCAGCACTGATCAGTCCGATAGACAGATTGATGTGCTGTTTCAATTCTTCAATGTAAAAAGAAAATAACCCGAGAGAAACCAACATGATTAAACAACCGATAGAAATGGCCTGTTTTCTGGCTTTGGCAGAATCAATCTGCTGATTAATTTTATACGAAGCATAATAACCTCCCAGTATACCACCGATGGCTGCAAATAAATAAGGCACCCACGCAAATGCACCTACTTGCTTAATATCAAATCCAAATTGCTCTTTTAGAAAAGTTGGCAGCCATGTTACGAATAACCACCATACCGGATCAATAAAAAATCTTGCAGTTAAGATACCCCAGGTGTTTTTAAACTGAAGTAACTGGCGCCAGGTATAAACTGTTTCTACTCTTATTGCTTCCCCGTCTTTGTTATCTTCTATGAGTATTTTTTCTTCGGATGTGATCCATGGATGTTTATCTGGTGTGGCTTTATTGATAATTAGCCAGGGTATTAACCATAGTAAACCCAATCCGGCTATCCCAACAAAAGTAGCCCTCCAGCCAAAGGCCAGAAATAATGCTGCAATAAATGGGGCAGCAACTACGGAGCCCAGAGAAGCACTGGCACCAAATATTCCCTGAGCAATTCCTCGTTGCCTTACAGGAAACCATTCAGCATTGCTTTTTGTAGCACCCGGCCAGTTACCCGCTTCACTTAACCCTAAAAAAAACCGGAAAACGCTGAATGATATTACCCCTTTAGCCAAAGCATGTAATGCAATTGAAATACTCCATCCGATAATAGAAACCGCCATACCCAACCGGGTTCCTATCTGGTCCATCATTTTCCCGGTAAGTGTTTGGCCCAATGCATAAGCAATCATAAAGAAACTCGTGATATAAGCCAATACTTGTTTACTGTCTGCGCTCGTAATACCAAAATCTTTGTAGATATAAGGCCACATGATATTAATGGCACTCCTATCAATATAATTAATGATAGTAGAGATGCCTATTAACCCAATAATCCACCAGCGTAAGCCTTTTATCTTCATAATGTAATTGACCCGGTAGTATGCATAAAAATATTATTCGCTATTTAAGCTGCGATTTAAAAAATTGAATCATTTGATTTTTCATTTCTGCAGCAACTGACTGGTACTTTTTTTCATTTACTACATTAACCGTTTCCAGAGGATCATTTTTATAATCATAAAGCTCTGCACCAATTAATAATTTTTCATCGTAAGGTTGATTACTCCTATACCCATTGTTCATCCAAACGGTGTATCTGAACTTATCTTTCCGGATAGAGTATCCCATTACTTTAGCTTCTGCATATCCCTGGCGATCGGTTTCTACTCCATCAGAGCTCCTTGGATATTGGCTGACTGAAAAATCTTTCACTTTAGCTAAAGGATTTTTCATTAAAGGCACCAGACTTTTTCCATCTAAAACTGACGGGATATTTA
>CALPNW020000073.1 GCA_943325035.2 Sphingobacterium thalpophilum
ACCTTTGCTGTGTCCACCTCCACCAAACGTGCAGTCTATATAAACGCCATCGGCTTTGATATCCAGGCCCTCTAGTGTTTCGTTAAAGAGAACCGGAATATGATAATTGGTTGGCTGCATTACAGTTTCTCCATTTTATCGGCCATTACTTCCTGCGCAAGGCTGCTGAAAGCCTCCGGTGAAAAATCCTCAAAGATCTTTTTGTAAGCTGTTGCATCCCAGATTTCAAAACGGTCCAAAGCAGCCGAAACAACAATGTCTTTAGAAAGGCCGGCAAATTCTTTGAGTGAACCGGGAAGCAACATTCTGCCTGCTCCATCCAGCTCAACTTCTGTGGCACCTCCTGTAAACTGACGTCTGAATTGACGTACTTTTGGATCGAAATCGTTCAATTGGCTAATCTTGGCAATAATCAATTCCCAGCTTTTAAGCGGATATAACGTGAGACATTTTTCAAAGCCACGGCTGAGTATAAAGCGGCTCTCTCCCTCCGGTAACTGTTTTTTCAGTCCCCCCGGAAGCAGAAAACGCCCTTTAGCGTCAACCGTTGCTTCATATTCTCCGTGAAATCCGTTCATTTGGGTATAAATATTTCCAAGATTACCACTTGTTGACACAAATTAACACTTTTTCCCACTTTTAGAGGCATAAAAGGAGGGTTGTATTTATCCACAGATTGTTCTATAGCTATGACCCAAATACAGTATGGCTTTGACGTTAAAATGAAAATCAGGTACTGTATAACCTGTGAATTACTGTGGATAACTCTTGAACAGCAATAAAATAAGGCATGAAGCACCCATCAACCCTTTCTATCCAGTCGTTTTCCTACGATTTACCGGAAAACCGCATCGCTAAATATCCGTTGGCTAACCGGGATGCCAGTAAGCTATTGGTCTACCAATCCGGTCAGATCAGCGAGTTCACCTACAGCCAGCTGGCTACGCAGATTCCGGCCGGTTCCCTATTGGTTTTCAACAATACCAAAGTGGTGGAAGCACGATTGATTTTTCAAAAAGCTACCGGCGGACAGATCGAGATCTTTTGCCTGGAACCCTCCGACCAGTATGCCGACATTACCAGCGCCATGCTGCAAAAAGGAAAAGTGTTCTGGAAATGCCTGGTAGGCGGCGCTAAAAAATGGAAAGAGGGAGCCATCAGTTGTACGGTTGAACACAACGGCCAACCCCTGCTGATTGAGGCTCAGAAAGTGGAACAACTCAGTGATTATTTTATCATCGAAATTTCCTGGAATGATGCAGACATCAGTTTCGCAGAACTGTTGCATGCAGCAGGCTCAATTCCGTTGCCTCCCTATTTAAATAGATCTACAGAAGAATCGGATAAAGAAAGGTACCAGACCATTTATGCCAGGTACGATGGCTCTGTGGCGGCACCTACCGCAGGACTTCATTTTACCGAAAATGTATTTGCTGCATTGGCTGATAAAAATATTGAAACCGATTTTGTAACACTGCATGTAGGGGCCGGAACATTCAAACCGGTGAAAGCAGCCACCATGCAGGGACATGAAATGCATGCTGAGTTTATTGAAATCAGCAAAGCCCTGATAGAACACTTACTACAGAAGCTGGACGATGGTATCATTGCAGTGGGAACCACTTCTGCGCGAACGCTTGAAAGCCTTTACTGGCTTGGCGTTAAAACCATCCTTCATCCGGATATTGATGCAGAAAAATTACCCGTTCTGCAATGGGAACCTTATGTACTTTCTGACAATAAAATCACTGCAGCTACTGCCTTGAACGGACTACTGAAATGGATGGAACAACATGCCGTGGAACAACTGATCAGTAAAACACAAATCATCATTGCACCCGGATATGAGTTCCGCATCATCAAAGGACTGATCACTAATTTTCATCAGCCACAATCTACGCTGCTGCTATTGGTTGCTGCCATTACCGGTGATGACTGGAAAGTAATTTACCAGTATGCCATGGAACATGAATTCAGATTTTTGAGTTATGGGGATGGGTCATTATTATGGGTGTAAGCACCTTAAAGTGCCTGTTGAAAAAACAACAGCGCCCTGGTCGCAGCATTTTCTGATGAAAATGCTCAACACGCTCCCAGGCCAAAGGTTATTTTTTCAACAGGCCCTTTAGTATTGTTTGATGAATAAAAGCCGCATTACTGTTATAGAATTTAAATAAAAAATCTGCATTTAGCCGCGTTGCGGGATTTGAATTTTCGGAAGAAAATTCAGCAATGCGGGTGCAGCAGATTTTTTATTTAAATTTTATTAGAGACCAGAGGTTCAACAAATATTATGCATTTTGAATCACCGGCACTTCTACCGTGAAGGCAGTTCCCTTGCCTAATGTGCTTTCGACTTTGATGCGGCCCTTGTGTGCATCTATCACGGTCTTTACATAATTCATACCCAGGCCAAATCCTTTTACATTATGCAGATTGCCCGTGTGTGCACGATAGAATTTTTCGAAGATGCGTTTGGTACTTTCTTTGCTCATTCCAATGCCATTGTCCTCAACCCGGATGATCAGATAGTTGCGGGTACTATGGGTAGAAATTTTGATCAGCAGATTTTCTGCAGAATACTTGATCGCATTATCCACCAGGTTAGAAATAAGATTTGAAAAATGTGCTTCGTCTCCACTGATACAATCATTTTTAGCGTTCAGCAATAACTGAAATGCTGCGCCTTTATCTTGCATCTGCAGTTTAAAATTATCCATCACCTGTTCAATCAGCTCATGTACATGCAGTTTAGAGAGATTGAGTTTCAGTTCCTGTTTTTCCATGAAAGCCGCCTGCAGTATAGTTTCCACATGTTTGTTCATGCGGGCATTTTCTTCCTTGATGATCTTGGTAAAATACTCAGACTTCTCTTTATTGTTCTGCACTTTTTCATTTCCGAGCGCATCCACTGCCAGAGAAATAGTGGCCAGTGGCGTTTTGAACTCGTGGGTCATATTGTTGATGAAATCACTTTTGATCTGGCTGAGTTTTTTCTGATTCAACAAACTTTTTACGGTTACATAAAACGCAGCAATGATCACAATCATAAATGCAATGGCTCCCAGTACAATCCAGCGCAATGATTTCCAAACCTGTTTTTCGAGATCAGGTACAATGATGATCAGCTTTTCAAAGGAAGGCATATTTTCTACCTCAGCCGTTTCGGGCAGAATAGCATAGTAAACCCTTTTGTTGTTGATTGTATCCCAGAATTCACGTTCATATCCGCGGGACATCATTTCGTAATCATCATTAAAATCAGAGATGGCAAATTCAAATTTCAGCTTGTCTAAGTTCAACCGGTTAAATTCCTTTCTGATCTTTGCATTGATCTCCGCCTCGGTAAATTTTTCTTCGACCATGGGCGGCTTGAATAAATGCAGCTGAAAAGCCGACCCCAGTTTTAATCCGCCACGGCGGGACAATTTCATGGCCTGGGCAGAATTGCTGGATTTCCCCAGGTCAAAAGCTACGGTGGTTCCCGCGTCATTGATTTTAGTAGCCAGCTGTGTTTTATTCACTTCCAGTAAGTTCTGGAACCATGATATCTGCAGCAGGATAAGCCCAAACAGGGAGAGGGATATCAATATTACAATTACGGGGAAAGTTCTCTTCATCGTTCACAAATATAGTTTTTAACCCGTCTATTTAAAATCCGCCGCTTCCCAAACCTTTTTTTTTAACAAATAAATACTTTTATTTACCTTTTTAGTACAAATGGAACTATCCCACGGCATATTATTACTTTCAGACCCTTTTTTAAAGGACCCCAATTTCGCCAGATCGGTGATATTACTCTGTGAGCATAATACAGAAGGCAGTTTTGGGCTGATGCTGAACAAGAAGACCAGACTGGTTTTAGAAGACATTGTAGAACCGGCATCCGGCTTAAAAATAGAGGTCTATGAAGGTGGGCCTGTTCAGCAAAACAGCCTGCACTTTATTCACTGCAGGCCCAATCTGATCCCGGAAAGTGTAGAAGTAGCAGAGGGTGTTTACTGGGGAGGTGATTTTGACACAGTGGTAGACCTGCTGAGAGAAAAGATCCTTTCTCCGGGTGATATCCGTTTTTTTGTAGGCTACAGCGGATGGGGCGAAGGGCAACTGGCCGAGGAATACGAAACAAAAAGCTGGATCATTGCAGAAGCAGACCCCACCATTGTTTTTCTGCCCAATGAAAACCAGATTTGGAAAAAAAGCCTCAATACCCTGGGGGGCGAGTACGCGCAAATGGGCAATTATCCAACCGATCCGCAGTTGAATTAATTTTTATAAACAAGAGGTAAAAAAGCTTACTGCTGCCAAATTACAAAAGGCTAAACGTAAATTCTCTTACCTCCTATTTACCGATTCCAACTCACAAAATGATATGTAGCTTATCTTATCCCTTTTTTACTACATCAGGTTCAGAAAAAATAAGATCAGTAAGCCAGGGCGAATACATCTTTCTTTTTACCTGGTCTACTTCTTCAGTAAAATGCAGGTGATAAAAGTATAGGCCAAATGCCACAAACTGAAAAGAGATCAGTGTACTCAGAATAAACAGCCAGATATCTTCGGGAGGAAAGATAATAGCCACTATCAAAGCGAGCATTAAATTTACTGCAAAGCCATACCATAACAGGAATTTGACATAGTATTTTCTAAATGATTTATTTTGTAAAAAATTAAGAAAGCGGCTGCGAATAAACAAAAGGAAATCAACTTTTTTTAACTCTCCGGAAAGCGTAACCAGTTTTTTCGGTGCAGATGTTATCTCTAAATAATATCCAAACATCTGCCAGATAAATAAATTGACTGCGATGGAATAAATCCAATCCTTTTGGGCTATACTAACCACTGAAATACTTTTACCAATATAGATCAATGCTGGTGCTACCATGAAATTGTATACAATGCCATGGATTAGTAGTGCTGCAATAATGATTTTATTTTTCATGATCATTCATTCTAAATAATTCAATAAGCATTCACCAAACAAGAGACTAATGTATAGGTTGTTACAGCCAAACCAAGCCAGCCAATATGAGAAAGTGCCCATCTGGTAGCAACGGCTACTGCTTCCTGAATAGCAATGCCTGCAATAGCTTTTGACCAACCTACAATCCCACCCATTGTTCCTCCGCCCCAGCCAATCGCACTCTGCAAGCAACCCATTGCCTCCCCAAATGTTATAGCGTTTTCTGTTGCATAAATGTGGAGAAGTGAATAAATTTGCTGTTCAGCCATCTCATCAGACAAATTGTAATTCCCTTCAAGTGCAAAGTATAAATCATTGGTGGAATTATTTAGGGTATTTATACCTAATTGTTTCACTGGACTCGGATAAACGTTTCGGTATCTGTTATCGATCGGCCCTGACTTAGGGAGCTTTTTTTCACTGGCCTTTAACCGGACACTGCTGAATATTTCTTTGCCAATGGACTCATATGCATTTTGGAAAAGCTGATTGATCTGATCTTCCGGGAGTTTAGCTATTTCAGGGAACGACTGTAAAATGATCATTTGATTAACAAGCCTCCTGGTATAATGATGCTGAAATTGTTGAAAATCAATTTTGTGTTTATCAAATAAAATCGAAAGATTTTCGGCTGAGCTTTGAGATAGCCCGGAAAGGAACGCTTTGTAATTTCCCTCCTTCAGTACAGAAGCATCATGCAGAATATACTGTGTGTTTTGCATGATATCATTAACTACAAAATTTTTGAATTTTTGACTGTTGATTAATTGATTTAACGAGTCCGGTGAGTTTATTTTGCTTTCCTTATTGCATGAAGCAACAACTGCTATTGCTAGAGTAAAGCAACAAAACAGGACCCATTTTGATATTTTTTTCATTGTGACTTATTGATTGTTTCCCTGAACCTTATGATCCGACATCAGGATACTTCGACTTGTTGCAACAAGATTCTGTTCGAACAATACGAAATAACCCAGAATATGATTCTCGGGCAAGAGAGCAAATACTTAATCAGATACGTTTTTTAACTGGATTGGGAATATTGCAAACTCCAGGTGATTCATGAAGAAAAAAGAATACCACCTCCCATTCCCCTCCATTCAGGCCTGACCGACCAAAGGAGGGAAGGTGTGGATGCGAAGCAGATGGGGTGGTCAGGCCAATGCACCCTATACCCCAAATAAAAACGGCCCCGAAATACGGAGCCGTTCAAATTATTCAATCTTCATCCATTACAGTTCGGTTGCCCCTTCAACGAGCACCGTTGCTTTGTTGTTGAGTATTTCAACAAACCCGCTTTGAATGGAATAGTTCTGTATTTCTTTTTTATCTACCAGAATCTTCAGATTACCTTTTCCCAATGCACTTACCATTGGTGCGTGTTTATCGAGGATCTCAAATAAACCGCTGGTACCAGGCAACTGTACACCATATACTTCTCCGCTGTACAGTTTTTTTTCGGGTGTTAATATCTCTAGAATCATTGTGTCTGTTTTCTTAATTATCCTTTAGCAGCGTCGATCATTTTCTTACCCTTTTCCATTGCATCTTCCAAAGTACCTACCAGGTTAAATGCAGCTTCAGGATACTCATCCACTTCGCCATCCATGATTGAGTTGAAAGCTCTGATGGTATCATCGATACCTACATACACGCCTTTAAGACCAGTGAACTGTTCAGCAACGTGGAACGGCTGAGACAGGAAACGCTGTACTTTACGGGCACGCTGAACGGTCATTTTATCTTCTTCGCTCAACTCATCCATTCCAAGAATGGCAATGATATCCTGCAATTCCTTATAACGCTGTAAAATCAGTTTAACTCTGTTGGCACAATCGTAATGCGCATTACCTACAATTGCAGGAGTAAGAATTCTTGAAGTAGAATCCAAAGGATCCACCGCAGGGTAAATACCTAAATCGGCAATCTTACGACTCAATACCGTTGTAGCATCGAGGTGAGCAAATGTTGTTGCAGGAGCCGGATCGGTCAAATCATCCGCAGGTACGTAAACCGCCTGAACAGATGTAATAGAACCGTTCTTGGTAGAAGTGATACGTTCCTGCATCAATCCCATTTCAGTAGCCAGTGTAGGCTGATAACCTACCGCCGAAGGCATACGACCCAACAGGGCAGAAACCTCAGAACCAGCCTGGGTGAAACGGAAGATATTATCTACGAAGAACAGGATATCCTTTCCTTTACCGGTACCATCTCCATCACGGAAATATTCAGCAATAGTAAGACCGCTCAATGCAACACGTGCACGGGCTCCCGGAGGTTCGTTCATCTGACCAAATACAAAAGTACCTTTGGATTCTTTCAATTCTTCGAGGTCTACTTTGCTCAGATCCCATCCGCCTTCTTCCATGCTATGTTTAAACTTGTCGCCGTATTTCATGATACCGGCTTCAATCATTTCACGCAATAAATCGTTTCCTTCACGGGTACGCTCACCAACACCGGCAAATACAGAGATACCGCCGTGTCCTTTTGCAATATTGTTCATCAATTCCTGAATCAATACCGTTTTACCTACACCCGCACCACCAAACAAACCAATCTTACCACCTTTAGCATAAGGCTCAATCAGGTCAATTACTTTGATACCTGTAAACAGGATCTCAGAAGCAGTACTCAGATTTTCGAACAATGGAGGTTTGTTGTGAATTGCACGACCGCCTTCTTTGCTAACCTGTGGCAAACCATCAATGGCGTCACCGGTTACATTAAACAAACGACCGTTAATGCCTTCACCCACTGGCATAGAGATCGGTCTGCCGGTATCTATTACCGCCATGCCTCTAACTAAGCCTTCCGTTCCGTCCATCGCAATGGTACGTACACTGTCTTCACCAAGGTGGAGCTGAACTTCAAGTACCAGTTTCTCACCAGTTTCTCTGGTAATTTCCAAGGCATTGTAAATTTCAGGCAGTGCATTTACGTCCGGAAAATGAACGTCAACCACCGCACCAATAATCTGTTTAATTTTCCCTTTCGTAGCCATATCAGGAGGTATAATTAAGGTTTTTAATTAAGGAGACCCAAAAAGTCCCTGTTTTGGCGGCAAAGGTAAGGGGATGGCGGTAAAAAAAAGGGCCTATTTGCCTGTTTTTTTTCTAACAAGCGAAAACAGGGTCTGAACGACCGGAACCAGCTTTAGCAAATTCCAAGCGCCAGACAGGGTTGCTGTACTGAGAACGGCGGGAACAATGGCTCCGGAGGCCGATTTGAAGAGCTGACCGGGGATCTTTTGAACGCGGCCGGCAATATCCTGCTCCTGCTGATCGATGTCTTCTTTCAGCTGTTCCATCGCTGCCTGCAGCGACTTCCTGGAGTTAATATTGGGTGGATTAAAGCGTTTCATCGTCATTAAATAATGCTTTTAGAACGGTATCGGTTACAGAACCAGCTATTTTTTTCCTGAACAGATAGATCATCAGGAGCACCAGCAGGTACACCCCGGCCATGATGGCAAAGCCAATGCGCATATCATTTCCGTAAATACCGGCAAAATAATAAACGCCCACAATACTCAGAAAGAAGAAGACACACATACCAAAAAAGGCCAGCATAAAGTACACGATGGTCGAGCCCACAAGGCGTGCGGCTTTATCGGACACCTGCATCTTGATCAGCAGTACCCTTTTATTGAGGTAGTCCTCGAGCTCTTTTTTCGTTTCGCCGAAAAATTGATTTGATTCGGACATGGTCTTCAATTTTAAGCTTCGCCCATTTTTTGTTCCAGATCAGCTACCAGCTGTTTAGCTTTTGCGAGCATATCCTGCAGGGATTCCTCCGCTTTGTCTAAACTGCTTTCCAGCCCGTCTTTAATACCGGCTGTTTCAATATTCAGATCTGTGAGTAGTTGCTTGCCTTTATCGGAATTGAGGTATAAAGCCAGTGCGGATCCGGCAAGAACTCCCATCAGGAGGCCGGATATGAATTTATTGTTCTCTGTCATAAAATACCTATTTATTAATGAAAACGATACATTTGTTACAAGTTACAAAATATGCAGCAAGAAATAAAATTAAAGCGCTACTTTTTTCTTGGATTTATCCTGCTAATCGGCATATTTCTTGTGGTTAGCCTGTCTGAATTTTTAACTGCATTTCTGGCGGCCATCATGTTTTATGTGCTGAGCAAACACCCGGTAGAGTGGCTGGTCAGAAAAAAGAACTGGAGTAAAAATGCAGCAGCCATTCTGGTGATTTTTGTTTCCTTTTTTATCATTTTATTACCGATGTCGTTGATGGTGGGTATGCTGTATAAAAAAGCATTGTTGCTTTCCCAGAATACCGAACAGCTGATCCAACCCTTAAAGCAACTCGATTTAAAACTGAGAGACCAATATCATTTTATTTTATTGTCTGAAAAAAATCTGGGACAGGTACAATCACTGATCACTAATTTTCTTTCTTCCTTACTCAGTCAGGGATTGAACTTATTGAGTTCCATCGCCATGATGTATTTCTTTTTATACTTCATGATCATGAATATCAACCGGATGGAAGCGGCCATCATCCTCTATCTTCCGTTCGACAGAAAAAAGATTGAACTGTTTGGCAACGAATTAAAAGCGCAAACATTCAGCAATGCAGTAGGCGTTCCGCTCATAGCAATTGCCCAGGGATTTTTTGCTTATTTCGCATTTAAAATTACCGGCGTATCAGAAGCAGGGTTCTGGGCCACCTTAACCGGCTTCGCTTCTATCTTACCTATTATCGGAACCGGATTGGTATGGGTGCCTATCGCCATCTATCAGCTGGCCAACGGAGAAACCTGGCAGGGCATTGCGGTGCTGGTTTGGGGATTTCTTTTTCTGGGAACGATTGACAATGTGATCCGCTTTTTACTCGCAAAAAAAATGGCCGATGTACATCCGATCGTAACGGTGCTGGGTGTGATCATGGGCCTTCAATACTTTGGTATCACCGGCCTGATCTTTGGACCACTGATCATTTCCTATTTTCTGATTCTGCTGCGCATCTATTATTCTGAATACCAGATGGTAGACTCGCTGCCCAAAAAGCTCAAGCCACCGGCTTCCTCCAAATTCAAACTTCCGTTTTTAAAATAAAACTTGTCTGGCGTAAGCCCGCAGGCAACACTCCTGAATACCACCTCCCCCTGCTTCGCAGGGTACTCCTCCTGGAAGGAGGAGAATGGGAGAATCAATTATACATTCGTAAGTAGCTGATAAACCAGCGCGGCAGCGATGGCACCACCAACAGGTGCAAGCACCGGAATCCATGCGTATTTCCAGTCACTGCCGCCCTTGTGTTTAATGGGCAGAATACTGTGCATAATGCGCGGACCCAGGTCACGAACCGGATTAATGGCATAGCCGGTAGGACCACCCAAACTCAATCCGATACCCAGCACCACCAGTGCAACAGGCAACGCATCGAGCGAGCCTAAGCTGTTGGTAGACTTGGTAATGAACAGTATGGTCAGCATAAAAATAAACGTGGCTAAAAATTCGGTGATGAAATTCTGCTGCGCATTTCTGATAGAAGGAGCCGTACTGAAACAAGCCAGCTGGGTAGCAGGATCAATGGTTTCATCGAAATGATGGCGGTAGATAATCCATACCAGTAATGCGCCAATCATCGAACCGATCAGTTGCGCAAAAACATAACCGGGAACCAGGGCCCAGCTGAACTTTCCTAACACTGCCAGGCCAATGGTAACGGCAGGATTGAGGTGTGCCCCACTGATATTGGCGGTAATCAATACGCCCACAAATACAGCAATTGCCCAACCAAAAGTAATGGCAATCAAGCCGCCGCTATGTCCTTTCGTTTTATGTAAAATGGCATTGGCAACAACCCCGTTTCCGAGGGTAATCAGCAAGGCCGTTCCAACCATTTCGGCAACTAGTACATTCATATAGCAAGTATTAAAAGTTCAATCGTTCCCTAATTTACGCAAGTAAATATTGCTGAGCAAGTTCTTTAAATGAATTCACCTGATCGTTCACCCAAACATGGTCCTTATCCAATTCAACCGCCATGAGCTTGGCCACTTCTTCGCTCACTTCAATAGCCGCCCGAGCATCCAGAAACAACAACCGGATTCTGCGGGCTAAAAAGTCTTCGATAGTAATGGCCATTTCAAAACGGGCAGCATAAACCACCTCCGCTTTATTGAATAAATAACCGGTATGTAAGCGTTCTGCCAGAGCAGGATTACCTAAGATCAGTTCGGTCAAAACCCGTTGTTTTTCTGCTGCATTGCCAATCGGCAATTCGCGGGTAACGCATGCTGCCATGGGCTTTTGCTTAGACACAAATAAAGCGTTGTTCACAGCATCTTCGGCCATCTTTCTGTACGTGGTCCATTTGCCACCGGTGATCGTTACCAAACGGCTGGGAGAAACCACCAGTGTATGATCGCGCGAAAGCAAAGAAGTAGCCCCTCCTGCTTTCGATTTTACGAGCGGACGCAAGCCGGCATACACCGATAAAACATCGCTTCTGTTAATGGCCGCAGTGGTGTAGCGGTTAATATGTGCCAGAATAAATTCAATTTCTTCTCCCAGTGGAACGGGCTCTATGTGAATGGAATCAACCGGTGTATCGGTGGTGCCGATCACTACTTTATCTAACCAGGGAACGGCAAAGAGCACCCTGCCATCATCGGTTTTAGGAATCATCATTGCGTTGGTTCCCGGAAAGAATTTTTTGCTGACTACCAGGTGAATACCCTGCGAAGGCATTACCAGTGTGTCGGCCTCTGCATCGTCCA
Source organism: Sphingobacterium thalpophilum (assembly GCA_943325035.2). GTDB lineage: Bacteria > Bacteroidota > Bacteroidia > Chitinophagales > Chitinophagaceae > Sediminibacterium. The sequence continues at coordinate 11,717 of CALPNW020000073.1, forward strand.
TTTGTAAAACAGCATCTGTAAAAACACCGGTGGCATTGATCACCACTTTGGTTTGAACATTGTATGTAGTGCCAGCGACCGTGTCCAGCAATTCCACCCCCGTTATAATATCGTTGTACTTAATAAATCCGGTAGCTTTTGTATAATTCAAGATCACCCCACCCTTAGCGGCAGCAGTAACAGCCAGTGCAGTACAAAGCGCACTATCGTTGAACTGCCCATCGAAATATAAAATACCCCCCACCAGCTTAGCAGGATTGATGGCAGGTAAATGCTGGATGGTTTGTTGCTTATTTAAAAAGCCGGTTTTACCCAAACTCAATTTGCCGGAGAGCAGATCGTAGGCCTTCAGCCCAATGCTGTAATAGAATTTTTCCCACCAGCTGAAAACCGGCACCACAAAGGGTTGTGTGGTAGTCAGCTCAGGTGCGTTCTTCAACAACCACCCTCTTTCGCGCAGTGCTTCGCGGACCAGTTTAATATTGCCCTGTGCCAGGTAACGCACCCCGCCGTGTACTAATTTAGTGGACCGGCTGGAAGTACCTTTTCCAAAATCAACCTGTTCTACCAGCAAGGTTTTATACCCGCGCGAAGCGGCATCAACGGCAGCACCCAACCCGGTTGCACCACCACCAATAATCACTACATCAAAACGTTGCTGCTCTTTAAGCTGAGCCAGCATAAAATCTCTGTTCATCTATTTCACAATTAAAAAACTCCCCTTCTCTACCACCTCTCTTCCCCATTCCCCTCCTCTCAGGAGGGGTGGCACGCAGTGCCGGGGTGGTTACATCCCTAATAACTCATCGCCGCATTCACCGCACGGCTCCAGCCAAGGGCCAGTTCATCGCGCTGTGCAATATTCATCTCCGG
>CALPNW020000074.1 GCA_943325035.2 Sphingobacterium thalpophilum
GCAGTGTTGCCAGCATTAAATGCTTCATACGAATTTTCATAAAGTATAATTAATACGTGAAGATAAAACATCACTGTAGTAACTGATACTTTAAAGGATATGATTACAATAAAGCCTGATAAATGGCTTCCTGTATATTTGGACGTATGTTCATCTGGCCAAACCGGGTATTATTTCTGGTTGGAGTGACCCTGTTACTCAGGAAAATATAGATCAGCTCCTTATCTGGGTCTACCCAAACACAGGTGCCTGTAAATCCGGTATGTCCGAATGTGCGCGGAGAAGCTGATCTGGATGGATACGGTTCTTTTCTGGTTGCATTGTTCTTATCCGGTTTGTCAAAACCGAGCCCTCTGCTGCTGATTTCGCTGTTGTAGGCAGTGAAAAGTTCAACGGTTTCTTTTTTTAGCAAACGGATACCGTTCAGGCTGCCGCCGTTTAACAATAACTGATACAGCTGAGCAAGATCGTAGGCGTTGCTGAAAAGCCCTGCATGACCGGCAACACCTCCAAAAACAGCAGCACCCTCATCATGTACGTCTCCTCTGATGAGTTGATGACGAAAATACTGGTCATCTTCTGTTGGAACAATGGAGGGAAGCGTAAAACGCTCCCTGGGTTTATAGCCCGTTGTTGTCATATGTAACGGCTGGTAAAAGAATTGCTGAACATATTCGTTTAAAGCCATTCCGCTAACCGCTTTAACAATTTCCCCTAAAAAAATAAAGTCATTGTCGCTGTAGATCATTTTTCCGGCATCTTTTATTTTGCTTTGTAAGATCCTGTTGTAAATAGTATCCTGCCAGTCATTTCTGAGGTATAATCCTTCGGCTACCCTGGTGGTGAATCCTGCTTTGGCATTGGGCGAAAAATCCGCAGGTAGCGGCATTTTGGTAGCGGTATCCATCAGTTCTCTGTAGAACGGAATAAAGGGGGTAAGACCTGCCTGATGCAGCAGGATATCTTGTACTTTTATTCCTGCTTTATCCGTTCCTCTTACCCAGGGTAAATAATCACCCAGCGTTTTTTGCAGTTCCACTTTTCCCTCATCATACAATTTCATGATAGCCACTGTAGTGGCAGACACTTTTGTAACAGAAGCAAGGTCATAGATCATTGATGGGTCTATGGGCTCTTTCTGGTCGAGGTTGGTATAACCGAAAGCCTTATTGTATGCGATCTTTCCATTTCTGGCTACCAGTACCACACAGCCCGGGATGGCTCCCTTTGCAACTGCATCATTGGCTATTTCATCAATCTTTTGCAGTTTGCTGCTGCTCAGGCCTGCTACTTCAGCACTTACCTGTGGAAAGTAATCGTTGTAAACTACAGCGTTTCCGAATTTTAAATCCGGGGAAACAGTAACCGGTAAAGTTCCTTTGGGCTGACTGGTTCCAATCAGTATATCGAATGCTGCCAGCTGGGTAAGATCGTCATCTTCATAGCAAGCCAGCAGATTGGGGGCATAGTTGCAGTTTTTGATTGCATAAGGGTTACCGAAAAACAGGGTAACAGCATTGTTGTTCTGCAACAGATTCAGTAAGTATACAGAAGGGTTACTGAGCCCGAAATTATTGGCCGGTCTTCTGCTGTAATTATGCATTCCGATCACTACTGCGTCATATCCTTTTTCGCGAATGGTGTTGAACAGGGTATTGGCCGATGCGCTGTCCGCTTTGTCTGCAGGAATTATTCCGGCTAATTTATCGTCCATGAGTTGTTTACCGATCAATACTTTTGCGCCAAACTGATAAACGTCTGCATTTAATTGTTGCTGAAATTTTCCGGCAATGGTGTTGAGGCCTGCAGCACCGATAGAGATGTAGGCGATTTTTTTGGAGGCATTCAGCGGAAACAGATGGCTATTTGCTTTTCTCAATAAAGTAATGGCGTTCCTGCTCAGCAGAGTTCTGATCCGGTTGGTCTGAACATTCAGATCGTTCAGTAAATTGGTAGTATCGATTGTCTGCACCTTGTTCAGCCCTAAATGATATTTAGCGAGTAAAATCTTTTTAACGCTTGCATTGATCTCGTTCCAGTTCAGTCTGCCGGCTTTAATAGCTTCTCTCACTTTCTGAATGGTGGCAGGAACATCACCGGGTAAACAGAGCATGTCGTTTCCGGCAATCAGCGCCTGCACGGATGCCTCACCGGCAGGAAAATATTTGGTAATGCCTTTCATTTCAAGGGCATCAGTAAATGTAAGGCCCTGAAATCCAAGTTCGTTTTTTAACAGATCGGTTACGTTTTTTCTGGAAAGGGTACTTGCCAGATTTGCGGTGGTATCAATGGAAGGAATGTACAGATGGGCAGTCATCATACTTCCAATGCCTGCTTTGATCAGTTCACGGAACGGATAGAGTTCGAGAGAATCGAGCTGAGCCCTCGTTTTGTTGATAACCGGCAAATCATAATGACTGTCTACCGCAACGTCTCCATGGCCCGGGAAATGCTTGCCCGTGGCCATTACTCCCACTTCCTGCATGCCCCTCATAAAAGAAGTTCCGTAAAGGGCCACTTTGTATTTATCTTCTCCAAAGCTCCGGTCGTTGATCACCGGGTTCATTGGGTTGTTGTTGATGTCTATATCAGGCGCATAATTTACCTGTATGCCAATCCGTTTGCATTGTTCCCCTACCGCTTTCCCAAATTCAAGAATCAGTGCGGCATCATTTACAGCGCCCATCATCAGCTGACGCGGAAAATTGATTACACTGTCTAAGCGCATACCCAGGCCCCACTCACCATCAATGCTGATCATCAGCGGAGTTTTGGCTATTTGCTGGTATTGATTGGTTAAAAGTGCCTGACGCACAGGACCTCCCTGAAAAAAGCAGACCCCTCCAACATTATAGGTTTTTATGAGATTGGTCACCTCGGCAATATGAGCGGCACCAAGGTTGCTATGTGCCCGGATGATCATCAACTGGGCAATGCGCTGATTTTTATTGAGTTTACGGAACTGTTTTTTCACCCACTTCTTTGCCTGGGGCGTTTGCTCGTAAAATTGTTGTTGGGCATTGATTGATTGAAAGCTGATGATGATCAGCAAAAAAGCGACAATCCTTTTTTTCATACTAGTGCAGTTATTAGGTGGCACAAGTTAAGGATTGGGAGGCCTAAAGGCCATAGCAACCGGCTAATAGTTTGGATATTTTTTCCGGTGGCTATGGGCTAAGACGTCAATATTATGCTTCTCCTTCTTCTTCGGTAAGCTTAGGAGCAATATTATTTGCCTGAAGTACTGCGAACCATTTTACCATTTTCTTCATATCGCTGGCATAAACACGGTCAAAATCCATGTCTGGGTAAACTTTCTGAAAATAGGCTTTCACAGCTGCCGGATCTTTTTCGGATGGTTGCTTTTCTTTGCTGGCTTCCATTGCTTTAAAGATATCTACCAGGTTCACGTTTTCACGGATTGTATATACTTCAATGCTTTCCAGGTGCGAAAAATTATGTACGCGACTGCTTACAAACTTGGTTGTTTTGTCTTCCAGAGACCTTAAGATGGCACCATCATTCTTGCTGCTCATTAATTCAAACAAACCGCTCATGCCGGTTACAGAAATCAATTTATTGTACTCCATAGTTATTTCAATTGAGGTGCAAAGTAAAGGAAATTGTGCTTTAGACGGTTGAATTAGCTTAATGTGGCCATTACTGCGTCTATTCTTTGCTTCATATCATCATAAGAAGTATATCCGCGGGCCAGTAAATGGAACTTCGATTCACTTACCTGCATCAGTACACAGGGAAATCCGGTTACCTGTAACTGCTTAACCAGCGAGAATTCATAATAAGCCTGTTCCTTATATTCCTCACTATGGAGGCGTTCATAGAACATTTCGGGCTGAATGGCATATTTCTCCAGCAAGTGCCGGTAAGCTTCATCGTCTGTTAAATCTCTTCCTTCGCTATGTAAAGCCTCCTGTAAATCACAGGCAAACTCTACCTGGCGCTGTGGATAGATCTCTTTAAATATACACAAAGCAATGGCTGGTTTTTCTGAATGGGGGAACCAGTCGCTCAGGTCGGGGTTATTGATGTGCCAGAGGTAATCTGCGCCAAATTTCACGCCGGCATAGTCCTCCACAGATTTGTAGGCAGCCTGGATGTATCCGGCAGTGGCGCTGATGGGCGTTGGTTCCTCCGGTAAAACCATTCCTCCCGAGAGTACATCGATCTGCAAATCCGGGTTTTCGGCAGCAATTCGTTTTATGACCGGACTAAATCCATAACACCAGCCACAATACGCATCATAACAATAAAAGAGTATCGGTTTCATAGAACAAAGATATTCCTTATCACAACTTTATTTAGCTTTGCAGAGCTTTTTAACCCGATAAACGAATTATATGCCTGGTTTTGAACTTTTTGGAGCAGAAGAGAGAAAAGAAGTGAATGATGTGCTGGAAACAGGCATCCTGATGAGATATGGTTTTGATGGTCCCCGAAAAGGAATCTGGAAATCCAAAGAACTGGAAAAGGCCATCACCGAAACATTCGGCTGTAAATATGCACAGCTTACCTCAAGCGGAACTGCAGCATTAACCACTGCAATGGTTGCAATGGGCATTGGTGCAGGCGATGAGGTGATTATGCCCGCTTTCACTTTTGTGGCCAGTTTTGAAGCAGTTTTAAGCGTTGGAGCGGTGCCAGTATTGGTGGATATAGATGAAACACTTACCCTGAATCCTGAAGCGGTTAAAAAGGCGGTCACTTCAAAAACAAAATGCATCATGCCGGTGCATATGTGCGGAAGTATGGCTGATCTGGATGCGCTGGCTGCTATTTGTGCAGAAAACAACCTGATTTTGCTGGAAGATGCCTGTCAGAGCATTGGTGGCACCTACAAAGGGAAAGCGCTTGGAACTATTGGCCATGCAGGTACATTCTCCTTTGATTTTGTAAAAATGATTACTTGTGCAGAAGGTGGGGTAGTGATGACCAATAACCGCGATGTATATACTAAAGCAGATGGCTATACCGATCATGGACATGATCATCTGGGCGGAACAGACAGAGGTGCAGACCTTCATCCGTTCATCGGATATAATTTCAGAATCAGCGAACTGCATGCTGCAGTTGGTTTAGCGCAGATCCGTAAGCTGGATACTTTTCTGGTGTTACAGAAAAAAAATAATAAAGCGCTGCGTGCGCATCTCGAACAGGTTCCGGAAATCAGCTTCCGCGCCATACCTGAGGGTGGCGAAGACAGCTGCAGTTTTTTAAGCTGGTTTTTACCAACTACCGAATTAATGCAGGCCGTTGTTGCAGAAATGAAAGCGCAGGGAATTTTAGCCGGAAACTTCTACTGGTTCGCCAATAACTGGCATTATATAACCAAATGGGATCACCTGAAAAATGCTACTACATTAAGTCGCATCAGTAAAGAACAGGACGCCGCATTGCTTCAGTTAAAATCAACTTCTTTTGCTGCAAGTGATGCTATCATGGGCCGCTGTATTTCTTCGGCAATCAGCCTCGTCTGGACCGATGAACAGATCAGGGAAAAAGGAGAAAAAATGGTTGCCTGTATTAAGAAAGTGCTGGCTGCTCAGTTGGTATAATTCACTGCCAACTTATTGTATGGTTTTGGATTTACCTTCCATCCGGTCTACGTAATCCAGACTGCCCAGCCGGAAACGGAATGGAATTTTAGTTGCTTTTTCCAGCTGTAATTCTTTTTTGCAAAAGAACCCCAGCTGTTTGGTGTAATAATCAGGTGCAAGAATCCGGATAGGTACTGTTTTTAAACTGTCTATCCGCTTATTGGTGCTGACTTGCATGCGAAAGCCATCCTGCGCAAACGCAATAGCTGCAGGTAGTAGCAATAAATTCACAAACAAACAAATCCTTTTACTTTGATGCATCATTCTAAATGTATGTAAATTTACCGCGTTATCAGCAATTAAGATGTCACTCAGTCAATCACTTCAACAAAAACTTCTTCAAAAACTGTCGCCTCAGCAGATTCAGTTAATGAAACTATTACAGGTGCCCACCGCTAATCTCGAAGAAAGAATTAAAGAGGAACTGGAAGAAAATCCTGCCCTGGAACAGGGAGATGAAGGGCATGAGGACGAGTACACCGATGAGCTGAAAGACGAGTTTGATAATTCTGCGGAAGAAACAGAACCGGATGGCAGTACCGATGATTACGAAAATGTAGACATCAGTGAATATGTAGTGGATGATGACGGAGAGATCGCTGATTACCGAACCAAAGACGACAACTATCCGGAGATGGACGACCAGAAGGTCATTCCTATCAGGGTAGAAACCAGTTTTCTGGAATTGGTACTGAACCAGCTGGGAATGCTGGAACTGGATGAAAGAGCCTATAAGATTGCAGAACAGATAGTTGGAAGTCTGGATGATGATGGCTACCTGCGCAGAGAATTAACATCAATTGCCGATGACCTGGCTTTCAGACAAAGTCTGGTGGTGGAAGAAAAAGAGATCGAAGCAATCATACAGCAGATACAGCAGTTTGATCCGGCAGGTATTGCCGCAAGGGATCTGCAGGAATGTTTGTTGCTTCAGCTGAAAAGGAAAACAGCCGACGGGCAATCCGTTGAACTTGCCATGCAGATACTGGGTAAGTATTTTGATGAGTTTACCAAGAAGCACTATGAAAAAATTCAACGCAGCCTGAACCTGACCGATGAACAGTTAAAGGAAGTGATCAATCAGATCATTAAGCTCAATCCCAAGCCCGGCGGAAATGTGGGCGAGATCAATAAGGCCGAAAGTTATATTGTACCTGATTTTTTTGTGATCAACAATAACGGAATACTGGAACTGACCCTCAATGCAAAAAACGCCCCCGACCTTCGTATCAGTGAAGGCTACAGGGACATGCTGAAGGATTATGAAAAGGGAAGTAAGAAAGACAAGCGGCAGAAGGAAGCGGTACTTTTTATCAAGCAAAAAATAGATTCGGCAAAATGGTTCATAGACATGATCAAGCAACGCCAGGATACCCTGATCGGTACCATGGGCGCCATCATGCGTTACCAACAGGAGTTTTTCCTGACCGGTGATGAAACCACCATGCGTCCGATGATACTGAAAGATATTGCAGAAGTGACCGGACTGGATATTTCTACAGTTAGCCGTGTAGCGAACAGTAAATTTGTTCAAACAGAGTTTGGCACCTATCGCCTTAAGTTCTTCTTCAGTGAATCGCTGAGTACCGATAGCGGAGAAGAAGTGAGTACCAGAGAGGTAAAGAAAATCCTGAGTGATATTATTGAAGCAGAAGACAAACGCAGACCCTTGAGCGATGAAGTGCTGACCGAAATGTTACAGGAAAAAGGATATAATATTGCCAGAAGAACTGTTGCCAAGTACCGGGAACAGCTGAATGTTCCTGTGGCAAGATTGCGCAAAGAACTATAGCAATTGAAGATTTGAACAAATTGATTTTAGAATAACCCCTGTCCTGAAAAAATAAAAATGACCCAGCAATCTGTTAATCAACCTGCCCCTGAAATAGATCAGGAAAAGAACCGGCCGGAGAATTTCATTGTAAGATTCTTCGCCAAACTGGTTTCATATATTTTTCATCCGATATTTATTCCCACCTATTTCTTCATTTATTTAATGCAGTATTTTCCCTACGAGTTTGCAGGGATCACCGAATGGCAATTGAAAATGCGTTTTTTCGGGGTGTTCTGGCTGACAGCCTTTTTCCCTGCTTTTGCAGTTTTTTTATTGTGGAGATTAAAGTTCAGTGACAGTATTTTTTTGCGTACCCAGAAAGAAAGGATTGTTCCGTATATCATCACTATGTTTTTTTACTGGTGGATGTATTATCTCAGCAGAAATTTTACCGACCAGCCCGATGCGCTGAAATTCTTTTTCATGGGGATATTCATTGCAACTGTGGTTGGGCTGATCGTAAATAATTATTTTAAGATCAGTATGCATGGTATGGGAGTTGGTGGAATTGCCACTGCATTCATACTCACTTCCTTTCATTATGAAACGGCCAATGGTATTCCGGTTAGTATCGCCCTGATCGTTACCGGACTGGTATGTACCGCACGCCTGATTGTGAGTGATCACTCCGTAAAAGAGATCTATACAGGCTTATTTGCCGGTGTGCTCTGCCAGCTGATAGCTTATGCCGTAGTAATGTAAATCAGAATCGGATGCACCTTACTTTATCGAGCGTGGAGCTTCTGATTTTTAAAAAGTTCGTATAAGCCATAGAGATCTCCAGCCCGCCTCTCCAGTTAGAACTGGTTCTTAGTTTAGAAATATTTACATCATAACTCACGCCAATATTCATATTGTTGAAACTGAGTTTTACTACAGGAATCACTGCATCTCCCACACGCATGAAACTTCCTATGTAAAAAATATCGGGGGTGCCTGCATCATACCGGGTAGTGGTGCTAAAGCCATATAATACTCCTGCAATGATCTGTCTGTTCCCGTTTTGTGTAAAATAATCTGCAAAGGCAGTGATATAATCGCGGTCATTGATCTTTCCGTTAATGCCTATGTTGAAACTGTATCTTGGCGCTATTGATTCTGAAGTGTAGCTGCTCAGTGAGTGGATCACGGGTTTGTTTACATGAGAAATACTAGCTGCTACATAGGCGGTTAACTGTCCATTGAAAGAAGTGGTATAAGAAAGTCCTGCAGAGAGGTCCCAGTAATTGTACCCGTTTCCTTTAACAATCTGAGAGGTAGGGTTACTGCTGCTAAAACTTCCGGCCTGGTACTGGTCGCCAAATTTAAGCTGAGTGGGGTCGAACTGGCTGAATACCGGGCCGCCCATAAATGCAAGTGAAAGATAACTGTCTTTGTCTTCGCTCAATGATTTATGAAAATTTACTGCCGGTAAGAGCTGGGTTCTTTTAAGCCGGATGTCGCCGGCTCCATCCATACTCATCTGTGTTCCCAGCGTTAGAAAATCATTGCCCTTCCCAACCGGCGTTTTGTGTTCAACACTCAATGAAGTGGTTCTGAACGGAACGGTAATGGATCCCCACTGATCACGGTAACTCATAGACACACGCAGGTCTCCTGTGAATATACCGGCGAGCGCCGGATTGCGCAATAAGGGCTGTTCATAAAACTGGGAAAAGGTGAAATCCTGCGCCCGGCCAATGAGTGCGGTAAAAACGAATAATATGGTAATATATTTTTTCATTTACTGGATCACTGCAACGTTTCCTTTATACATCTGAGAACTTCCTTTTTCGCAAACCATCTCACTGATATAAATAAATACATCCGGATTAGCAAGATTGCCTCTGATCCTTCCATTCCATCCGGCACTTTTATCATTAGGCTGAAAATTACTTTTTTCAAAAACCACTTCCCCCCATCTGTTGTATATCCGAAGGTTCTTGATGATCCTGATTCCTTTTGCCTGAACATAAAAAATGTCATTCACCCCATCTCCATCAGGAGTAAATGCATTCGGAAAAAATACTTCTGCACCGGGGCAAAATGTTTTAATCTGAATTGTATCACTGGTAACACAGCCGAATACATTCGTTGCTTTACAAATGATGGTTTCATCATAAATGACTCTTGCCACCGGATCCGGGCAGTAAACACAGGAAAGATCAGATCCTCCGCTCCATTTCCATTGAACGATATTATCTGCTGCAGGTTTTGCCATCAAGCGGATACTGGCTCCTGCAACAAAAATGGTATCTCTGCTTACTTTGATTGGTGTTGGTTTTCCTACCACTACTCTGGTATAGGCAGTGTCTGTAAAGCAGTTATAGGGGTCTTTGGCAATTACTTTATAGGTAGTAGTAACAGCCGGAGAGGCAATTGGTGAAGCAGAAGAATAATTATTCAATCCGGGTGCAGGCATCCATTGATAACTGGATCCGCCTGAAGCCCAGATCCTTACACTGGTTCCTTCACAAATAACCGATTCGGGCGCAATAGTTATATTGGGAGGATCTATCACCTGTACCTTGGTTCCGGCAACCTGGGTGCAACCATATTCATTGTAACCAATCACTTTGTATTGAGTGGAAGTCGCTGGTTTTACATTTACAGTAAGACAATTATTACAGATGATATTTTCCTGCTGATCTTTCCATACATAATTGATGGCACCGTTGGCACGTAATACAATGCTGTCTCCGTTACAGATCCTTTGAGAAGCAGCAACCCTGATCACTGGTACCGGATGAATGGCGATTCTTTTTACAGCAGAATCATAGCAGCGGTTAACAGTTGCAGCAGTAAGTTTAACGGTATAGAATCCTTCATCGAAGTATAAGATCTTAACAGTTGAATCGGTTGTATGCTGGCCATTCCCCAGATTCCATAAACGATAAATGACTGAATCAATGGAACTGATGTCAGACCTGAGTTCCATGAGGTTATTCAGGCAAGCTTCATTGATAGAATTAATGCTTACCTGCGGAAAACTATAGATGCTGACATTGTATGCTCCCCTGATGCTATCGGTACATCCATGATTGCTGGTGATGATCAGGTTGGTTTCCTGAGTTCCGGTTTGCTTAAAGGAAGCGGATGCATTGTTGCCTGTTCCGATAAATGTGCGGTTCAGGTACCATTGATAATTATTTATTCCACTTAAAGAAAGGGAACTGTCATTGAATTTAAAAGTAGTTAAGCCACAATCATACAATGTGGTTACTTTAAAATAGGCTTTTACCGATTCAATAATCACAGAATCGGATGCCGCAACCGGAATCCTGCAACCGGTTTTACTGATCATTACAAATGAAGGGTAATAAATACCTTCTTTTTTGTACAGGTGGCTTACGCTTTTAACAGCAGTAGTGAAAATGGTGCCATCTCCAAAATTCCATTCAATAGAATCTGTATTGAATACATTGGGTTGAAATAAAACATTGTTATTGCTATTGCAATACAGCCCGCCTTTAAAGGAAATAGTACCTGTTGGCGATTTGACCTGAACAGTTGCGCTGTCTGTAAATGTGCACCCGCCTGCATTTACAGCACTCATGGTAATCTTGAAATTACCTGACTCAACAAAAGTGTACGATGCAGTGTCCCCTGTTGCGATCTTCCTGTTTCCTAAACTCCATTGTACAAGACTTGCCGGTTGAGACTGATTGATCAGCTCTGCTGTAAATGGAATACAGTATCCATTCAGTGGAGTGATGCTGGCCTTGCCGGGTTTAACAGCAACAATCAGGAGCTGCCTGGCAATACTATCGGTACAGGTTTTATATGGATTGATCTTTGTTGCAATTAACTGCACAGTATAGTTGCCCGGCCTGCTGAACGCATGAGGCTGTTCTGGCAAATGGCCGATTGTGCTGTCATTGATTTTCCATTCCAATTGCATGGATGAATCGGAAAGACTTTTAAACAGCATTGAATCACCCATACATTTATTATCGGGCAGGGCTGCAATAGCTGCTTGCGGCCCTGCATAAATATGAATTTGCCTGGTGATGGTGGTATCTCCGCAAACCTGTTGAATTAAATGTTTAATAGTGTAGTTGCCCGGTTGCTGAAAAGTGTGTTGCACCATTCCGGTACCGGTTGTAGTAGTGGTATTACCATCCCCCCAGCTCCAGGTAAAGTTGTTAATGCCGGTTGTCTGGTTGTTGAATGTATAGGTGAAGGGCGCTCCGCAGACAGCAGTATCACTCCAGCTGTTTTGAATAATAAGCTTGTTGGCAATAGCCTGGATGTATTCCGAAATGGTATCTGTTCCGCAACTGCCGGAAGCAATCAGCATCGGATGAAACAAGGTAGTGGCTGAATTTTGGTAAAAATGCAGCACACTGTCGCTGGCATTTATTACACTGTCTTTTCCGTCATCAAATATCAGTTTATAACTGGTATTAGTGCCTGCAGACCGGTTAATAAACAAAACAACAACAGGTAAGCAAGCATTTTGTGGTATTGCAGTAAACTCAATCTTCGCCTTGCTTTTTACGATAATTGTTTGTGTTGTTGTAACAGTATCGCAGTTGCTGTAAGCTTTTAATGTTACGGTATAAGCAGTATCTGCGCCGCTGATAGAAGCAACATAGTTAACGGCAGCCGGGTCAGCTAAAGCGGAGTTGGTTCCATTGCCAAAGTTCCACAGATAGCGGTAATTATTTTTGTTGTGGGTGTTGTTGGTTAACAGGATGGTAGCGGGTCCGCAGACAGCAGTATCAGACATGATAAAATCGGTTACCGGGGCGGCCATGTAGAAGAGGTTCATGGTATCGGAACTGGTACCGCACTGTATACCCTGGATGGTCCATACGAAGGAGAAGTTACCCGGTATAAGTCCGGCGATGGTTGCTGTTGGGTTGGTGTTGTCAGAAAACACAACTGAAGCAGGTCCGCTGATTTGTTGCCAGCTGCCTGAACCAACAACAGCGCTATTGGCGTTGAGCAAGAGCGTTGTGCCGGAACAGATACTGGTATCATTGCCTGCAACAGCAGTGGTAGGTATAGGAAGAACAGTAATGATGGAATCAATGGTATTGCTTTTGCAATTGCCTTCTGCCAGCGCATA
>CALPNW020000075.1 GCA_943325035.2 Sphingobacterium thalpophilum
CTGTGCAATGATTGGTGCGCCACCGGTACCGGTACCACCACCCATTCCTACAGTAATAAAGGCCATTTTAGTATTTACTTCCAGAATGCGCTTGATTTCGTCGAGTGATTCTTCAGTAGCTTTTTTACCTACTTCCGGATTGGCACCTGCACCCAAACCCTGAGTAAGGTGTGGCCCTAGCTGAATTTTATTGGGAATATTGCTTTGTTCAATGGCTTTAGCATCGGTATTGCAAATAATGAAATCAACGCCTTCAATATTCTGGGCAAACATGAAGTTCACCGCATTGCTACCTCCGCCTCCAACACCCAGTACTTTTATAATGGATGATTTTTGCTTAGGAAGATCAAAATGAATCATAGGGTAGTTTTTGGGGTTAGTATGTTACTTTTCTACGGATTTTATTGTTTTACAGTATGCTTGTTTTCGGTATGCTTGTTCTAACGGATGACCTGGTCTTCTTCTTCTTTAAACATATCGATCAGGTTGTTTTTAAACTTGTCCCAGAATCTTTCTTTGCGGGCAGTTACGTCTACAATCAACGGCGCAACCTGCTCTTCTTTAACGATCTCCGCTTTCTTGGTAAGTCCTTCCGGAACGGCCACTTTTACAAATTTTTCATTGAACTCTTTGTATTTATGATCGTAGTCGTTGTATCCTTTTAAGATCAATCCTATACAGGTAGAATACATCGGCTTTTTCAATTCGTCTATATGGTTGGCCGCCAGGTGCTCATTCGGCAAACCGATACGGGCATTCAATCCGGTAGTATATTCGGTTAACTGAATCAGGTGTTTCAGCTGAGAGCCACCACCGGTAAGGATGATACCACCATTCAGGGCACGGTGATCGAGACCAACCTGCTTTAAATGATAGGTAACAAAATCGAGTATCTCCCCCATGCGTGCCTGAATAATGGCAGCCAGATTTTTTACACTGATCTCTTTGGCAGGCATTCCCTTTAAACCAGGAATAGTGATGTAAGCATTTGCTTTGGCCTCATCTGCTAGCGCACTTCCAAACTGAACTTTCATCGCTTCCGCCTGACTTTTCAGTACCCCTAATCCCATGCGGATATCATTGGTAATATTTTCTCCTCCAAAAGGAATCACTGCAGTGTGTTTCAGAATACCTTCATAAAAAACAGCCAGATCACTGGTACCGCCACCAATATCCAGAATAGCCACACCGGCTTCCATATCAATCTCACTCATTACTGCACTCGCAGATGCCAATGGCTGAAGAACCAGGTCTTTTGTTTTTAATCCGCTTCTGTCTACTGCACGGTGAATATTACGGATGGCATTTCTGTCTCCGGTAATAATGTGAAAGTTTGCACCCACTTTAACGCCGTTATAACCTACCGGATCTTTGATATTCTGAATGCTGTCTACATGAAAATCCTGAGAAATCACATCAATGATCTGATCGCCTGCAGGAATAAATGTTTTTCGCTGATTATTGACCAACTGGTCTATTTCCCAACTCTGAATTTCCAGATCCGGATCCTGGCGCACTATATCTCCGCGGGTTTGCAGGCTTTTAATATGATGCCCTGCAATACCTACATACACTTCAGAAATTTCCAAATCGGGATTGCTTTGCGCGCAATTCTCCAGAGCCTGCTGAATTGCTTTAATCGTTTGATCGATGTTCAGCACCTGACCATGCTGAACCCCATTACTATTAGCCCTTCCGAAGCCCAGAATCTCTAATTTCCCATACTCATTTTTACGGCCCGCAATGGCTGCAATTTTTGTGGTACCGATATCCAGCCCTACAATGATGGGTGATTCATTGTTATTCATAAGGTATGTATTTAAGTTCTTAACGATTTTTGAATCTTTTTATTGTTTTTTGGCATCAAAGTTTTTGCTGTTTTTGCCGGTTTTACGGCAGCAGGTTTTGCTGTAACTGTTTTTGCCGTAGCTGTTTTTACGGCAAGCGGCTTTACTACAACCGGGTCTTTGCGCTTTAAAACAGGTCTGGCAGGCTTCAGCACGGGGCTTACAGGTTTAACTGAAGCCGTATCTGTTGCTGGAGGAAACATGGCAGTATTTTTTATCAGACTCAATGCTGCTGCAGAATCCGAGTAAGCTTTGGCTGTTCCCTGCTTTATCCCTACCACCTGATTTTTATACTGAACGTCGATCGTTTCATAGGTATTGATCCCATGTTGTAACCAGGCCGACCGGTAAAATGCATTCAGCCGGCTGAACTTATTGTCGATATCCGTTGCTTCGCCAAACCGAACAATATGATCTCCAATCAGGGGAGTCAATTCAAATTTCCGGTCCGTTGTGATGTCAATTTGCGTGATCTGCGCCGAAAAAAAAGAGTCGGCAGCAATATGTTTAGCCAGGTCAATCACCTGTTGAACCAGTACCGAATCCATTACGGTGGTAACTGGGAACCCGGTGAATACAGGAACCCTTACAGTCAGCTTATTACTCAGTGGTAACAGCACAGCCGAACTGTCCAGATAAAATGTAGTGCCATCTGTTTGAAATACTCTTGCAACCGGCTGCCGCTCCTGGATCTGAATCTGCAGTACCTGGTTATTGTCGAAAAACATCTCGGCATTTTTAACCCATTTATTCTGCTCCACCATTTGTTCCATCTGGCGAAGCTTTAAAGACTGAATAGGAATACCGGTAACAGGGCCGTTTGTATTCAGCAGATCCATCACATCTTTTTCATCAATGAAAAGGTGTTTTTCCGCTCCGGAAATTTCAATTCTCACTTCGCGGCAAACCTTGTTTTTTTTGTGCTGCATAGCGGCACCCGTTAACACAATAAGCCCTATGCCGGATAGAACCCAGCAGGTACGTCTTATAATTTTCTTCCAGTTAATGGGTTTTTTCATTAATTATTTATCCAGTATGATTTTAACTTTTTGCACCATTGCATCGATGTCTCCCGCTCCTGCCATCACCACCAGTTTTGGCTGGTGTTCTTCCATCCATTCCAGTAACGCAGTTTTTCCGATTACTCTTTTATGAGCCAAATTCATTTTATCCAGCAACAGATCACTGGTTACCCCTTCCATAGGCAATTCCCGGGCAGGGTAAACCGGCAACAGTAAAACCTCATCTGCCTTATCGAGACTTGCGGCAAATCCGTCTGCCTGGTCTTTCGTTCTGCTGAAGAGGTGCGGTTGAAAAACAAGGGTCAATTTTTCTTCCGGAAAAATACTCCGAACCCCTGATATCAGTGCGTTCAACTCTTCCGGATGATGGGCGTAATCATCAATCAGAATATGCTGTTTATTTTTTAACGCATATTCAAATCTTCTTCGTACTCCTTTAAACGCAGCCACTGCATCCCGGATACGGCTATCCGGAATACCCAGGTGTTTGGCTACTGTAATTGCAGCCAGGATATTGTCAATATTATGCAAGCCCCCCATGTGCATCACCATTTCAGACAGCTGCCAGTTTTTTCCGATCACCGTAAAGTAATAACTGCCATCCTTCACCTGCAGGTGCTGAAGATGTGTATCAGCAGCCGTATTCTGGTAGTCGTAGGTATAATGATGCGCGGCTTTTAAATCTGCCTCGCGGGATAATCCTAATTTGGTAATGAGGCAACCGCCCTCTTTCACTTTTTGGGAGAACTCTACAAAAGCTTTCTCTACTTCTGCGGCAGTTCCATAAATATCGAGGTGATCCGGATCCATAGAAGTAATGACTGCTACATCCGGAGAAAGTTTTAAGAAACTCCGGTCATATTCATCTGCTTCCACCACCACTATATTTCTTTCGTGGCTCCAGAAATTGGTATTGTAGTTAGCCGTTATACCACCTAAAAACGCATTGCATCCATATTCGGAATGACGCAGGATATGGGCAACCATAGAACTCACCGTTGTTTTTCCATGAGTACCCGCTACGCAGATATTGAAAGAATTTTCGGTGATCCATTGCAAAATATCACTGCGTTTAACTACCGTATATCCATTCTGCCGGTAATATACCAACTCTGTATGTTGTTCCGGAATGGCCGGTGTATAAACTACCACATCTGCATCTTTGGGAGCCAGCAACAAATTCTCTTCGTAATGAATAGGAATACCTTCTTTCTCCAGCGCAGCCGTTAATGCAGTTACCGTTTTATCGTACCCGCTCACCACTACCCCCTTCGATAAAAAATAGCGGGCAAGTGCACTCATGCCAATGCCACCAATGCCAATGAAATATATTTTTTGTATCTGGGTTAACTTGTTCATACAATCAATTTCAAAATTTCTCCGGCAATAATTTTATCTGCATCTACCCTGCCAAAAGGTTTGATATTAGTAATCAGCAATTGCTGTTCTGCTTCATTCAAGGCAAGGCCAATTACTGTTTGTACCAGTGTGGCTGCTGCTGCTGAATCTTTTACCATCATTGCAGCACCTGCATTTACGAGTTGCATCGCATTGGCCGTTTGATGATCTTCCGCAGCAAAAGGATAAGGAACCAGTACAGCAGGTTTTGCCACTGCAGCAATTTCAGCCACAGACATTGCACCGGATCTGCTGACCACCAGGTCTGCGGCTGCATAAGCGTATTCCATTTCCTGTATAAATTCACTGACCCATATATTCTTTTTTCCGGCTGCTGCAGTTGTATACTTTGCTGAATTATTTTTACCCGTTTGCCATATCAGCTGCAGGTCATTCGCTGCAAATTCGTTGAGCCCTGCCAGCAAGGCTTCATTAATGGTAGCTGCACCCAGACTTCCACCAACAGCCAGTATTGTTTTTCTATGTTCACTTAGTCCAAAAAATGCAGCAGCTTCTTTTTGGCCGATGCCATTACCAGCAATTGAACTACGGATCGGATTTCCGGATACCACCAGTTTACTGGCAGGAAAGAATTTTTCCATACCCGGAGTGGCAACAAATATTTTAGTGGCATTTTTTCCTAGCAGCATATTGGATTTACCCGCAAAGGAATTGCTTTCGTGAATAAATGTTTTGATTCCTTTAGACTGTGCAAAACGCAAAACCGGGAACGAGGAGTATCCGCCCACACCAATAACAGCAGTTGGTTTGAAGCGCTTAAAAATAGTTCTCACCTGCAAAAAACTTAGGACCAGTTTATAAGGAAGACTAATATTTTTTAATAAAGAGGCTCTGTTGAAACCGGCAATATCCAATCCTGTAATGTTGTATCCGGCTTTAGGCACTTTCTCCATTTCCATTTTTCCCCTGGCGCCCACAAATAAGAACTGTGCATCGGGCATCATTTCCCGGATGGCATTGGCAATAGCAATAGCCGGAAATATATGTCCACCGGTACCACCACCAGCTATAATAAAACGCATCGCGCTATCGCCAGAAAGCGGCGTTGCGTGTAACGTATTATTTTTATTGATTTCCATACTAGTTAACAGCGTTTATTACTGCCGCTTCCGGAGAGGCCGGGGTTACGGGCAGCGGTTCTTTCCCTTCCAGTTGTTCCACATTTCTGGCAACACTCAATACAATCCCAATGGCAGCACAGGTAAACAGAAACGAGCTACCACCCATACTCACCAGCGGCAATGTTACTCCGGTAACAGGTACCAGATTTACATTCACCGCCATGTTAGCCACCGCCTGTATCACCAGTGTAAAGCTTAATCCAAGGGCCAGAAATGCGCCGAATGCATACGGACATCTTCTGAAAATTTTTATGCACCTGAACAAAAAGAACAGATAAATAAAAATCATAAAAGCGCCCCCGAGCAAGCCGTATTCCTCAATAATGATCGAATAAATAAAATCGTTGTACGCCTGTGGTAAAAAATTTCTTTGCTGACTGTTGCCTGGCCCTAAACCTATCAGCACACCTCCATTGGCAATAGCAATTTTTGCCTGCTGAACCTGATAAGGAATTTCCTTATCCGTAGCATACATAAAGTCCTGCACCCTTTTAACCCAGGTACCAAAACGCCCCATCGACTTCATCTTTTCTGCCATTACCGGTTTGGCAATATCATCCTTCACTTTACCATCATAAGTAACCACCGCCACCGAAATAATAAATGCAACCGGTATCATCGCAATTATTACCGTTAAGAAAATATGCTTCAAACTAACTCTGCCAATAAACATCAGCAACAAAGAGGTTGCACCCGTTAATAAAGCATTGGATAAATTAGCAGGCATAATAAGCGTGCAAATGATCAGCACCGGTGTTACCACCGGCAGAAAACCTTTTTTAAAGTCCTTGATCACTTCCTGCTTTTTACTGAGCATTTTAGAGATATACATAAACAAAGCCAGCTTGGCAAAATCACTGGTTTGAATCGTAAGATTAATAATGGGTAGTTTGATCCACCTGCTGCCTTCGTTGATCCTGGCCCCGAAGAAAAGAGTGTATAATAATAAGGGAACAGACACCAAAAACAGAATGGTGGCCACCCGGGAGAATAAAGAATAATTCACCCGGTGCAAAAAATACATGATCAGTAAACCAATAACAGTAAATACCAGTTGCTTGAAAAGATAAAAGCTGGTATTGCCTTTATACATTTTATAGGCCAGTGAGCCGGTAGCACTGTATACTACCAGAATAGACACCAGGCACAATACCACTACAATACCCCAAATGTATTTATCTCCGCGGGTACGATCAGCCAGGCGGCTGCGCATACCTTCTACAGTAGGGATAGAAGAAAAAAGGGTATCGTTGAATGTAGACATTTAGAGTTCTTTAACTGATTCTTTAAACTGTGTTCCCCTGTCTTCATAGTTCTTGAACAAATCAAAACTTGCACAAGCCGGGCTCAATAACACTACATCGTCTTTTGCAGCCGCACGAAATGCTGCATTCACCGCTTTCTTTGCACCGTCTGCTTCCACTATAACAGGTACGATGTCCTTAAATGCTTCTATGATTTTTTTATTATCAACCCCCATACAGATGATTGCCTTCACTTTTTCCTTTACCAGCTCTGCAATCAACGAATAATCGTTCCCCTTATCTGTTCCTCCCAGAATAAGGATGGTAGGCTTATTCATACTTTCCAGTGCATACCAGGTGCTGTTAACATTGGTAGCTTTACTGTCATTAATGAACTCAACACCACGTACCATGGCCACAAATTCCATTCTGTGCTCGAGGCTGTGGAAATTTTTAATGGCTTCACGGATCTTTTCCTTTCGGATACCGATGGTTGAAGCCGCAATACCAGCAGCCATTGTGTTACTCTGATTATGCTTGCCTTTTAGGGCAAAGTCATAAATACTCATGCTTACTCTTTCTTCCTGGATACGCAGCATCATCTGGTCGCCCTTGATGAATCCGCCTTTTTTTACTTCGTGTTTCATAGAGAATGGTAGTGGGTTAGTATGAAGATTTAGTAATGGGATTTGTTGTGTGATTACATCGTCGTCGTCGCAATAGATGAAGTAATCATTCATCGTTTGGTTGTTGGTGATCTTAAACTTGCTTTGAACATAGTTTTCGAACTTGTAATCGTATCTGTCTAAATGGTCTTCGGTGATATTCAACAGCACACTTACATCTGCCCTGAACGTTTTAATATCATCGAGCTGAAAAGAACTGATCTCAGCGATGTACCAGTCTTTAGGATCTTCGGCTACCTGTTTGGCAAAAGAGTAACCGATATTACCAACGAGCGCACAACTCAGTCCGGCAGTATTGCAGATATGATAAATCAAAGAAGTGGTGGTACTCTTACCATTGCTGCCGGTGATCGCAATGATTTTACTGTTTCCTTTAAACCGGTAAGCCAGTTCAATTTCACTGATCACCGGAATCCCTTTGGCGCGAATGGCTTTTACCATTTCATTTTTTTCAGGAATGCCAGGGCTTTTCATCACTTCGTCTGCGGCAAGAATTCTTTCTGCAGTATGCTGTCCTTCTTCAAAAGCAATCTGCTGATCGTTCAGTTCTTTTTTATATTTTTCTTTCAACGTACCGGCATCACTGAGGAACACATCATAGCCATGCTGCTTTGCAAGTAAAGCTGCGCCTACTCCGCTTTCGCCTCCGCCTAATATGATGAACTTCTTACTCACTTGTATTATCTCATTTTTAATGTGATGATAGAAAGAACAACCAGCAACACTGTTACAATCCAGAAACGCACTGCAATCTTGCTTTCGTGAAATCCTTTTTTCTGGTAATGGTGATGCAACGGACTCATCAGAAAAACCCTGCGACCTTCCCCATATTTTTTCTTGGTGTATTTGAAATAGCCAACCTGAATCATTACGCTCAGATTCTCTACGAGAAACACGCCACAGAAAATCGGGATCAACCACTCTTTGCGGACAATGATGGCCAATGAAGCAATGATGCCCCCCAGTGCAAGACTTCCGGTGTCTCCCATAAAAACCTGTGCAGGGTAGGCGTTGTACCAGAGAAACCCAATACAGGCCCCAACAAATGCACCGGCGAAAATAGACAGCTCACCCAGATTGGGGATATACATGATATTGAGGTAGTCCGCAAATTTGTAGTTACCACTTACATAGATGAACACCAGCAAACCTGCGCCAATTATTGCACTCACCCCGGCAGCCAAACCATCCAGACCATCTGTGAGGTTAGCGCCGTTGCTAACAGCAGTAATGATGAGTGTAACGATCAGTATATAAACGATCCAGGTATATTTTTCAGCACCCGCTCCCATCCAGCTGATGAGTTTACTGTAATTGAATTCATGGTTCTTTACAAACGGGATAGTAGTGATGGGGGTTTTAACTTTTACAAAACTTCTTTCAATACCATCCATCTGTCTTACAATAATGGTGGTGTCTTTTGCCAGTCGTTCTCCCTGCTGCAGTACAGACACTTTTCTCTCCGAACCAATAATTTCTCTTTCAACCGTTACAGACTGGCTAAAATACAGGGTGGCGCCAATAATGATACCCAGCCCAACCTGACCAATTATTTTAGAGATCCCTGCCAGCCCGTCTGAATCTGATTTTTTATATGTATTGCCTTTTTGCTGTGCCAGTCTTCTTGCTCTTATTTTCAGGTAGTCGTCTAAGAAACCAATCACACCCAGCCATACAGTACAAAGAATCATCAGGCGGATATATACTTTATCGAGATTGGCAAACAAGAGTGTAGGAATCAGAATGCTCAGCAGAATGATGATACCACCCATCGTAGGCGTTCCTTTCTTCTGCTGCTCTCCCTGTAATCCAAGCTCTCTTACCGACTCTCCGATTTGCTTATGCTGTAAATAAACAATAATACGTTTGCCATATACCGTTGCAATTACCAGAGACATCAGAATGGCCATCGCAATTCTGAAAGTCAGGAACTGAAACATGCCCGCTCCGGGAATATCGAAAGACTGTTTCAGCCAGGTGAAGAGTTGATAAAGCATATATTGATTTTAAATTGCTGATTGACCATTTAAGAATGCCTGCTGCAAAACCAGCTTGTCATCGAAGGGGTGTTTAACTCCGTTGATGTCCTGGTATTTCTCGTGTCCTTTTCCTGCCACTAAAACAATATCTTCTGCTTTTGCGAATCCAACCGCTGCGTTGATTGCTTCTCTCCTGTCTGTAATAGTGATGTATTTTCTTCTGGCCGCACTGCTTAATCCGGCTTCCATATCTCTCAGAATCTCTTCCGGATCTTCTGTTCTTGGATTATCACTGGTAAGGATAACCCGGTCACTTAAATCGCAGGCAGCCTGTGCCATTACCGGACGTTTTGTTTTATCTCTGTCTCCACCACATCCAACTACCGTAATGATCTGCTCATGCCCTTTGCGTAATTTTTTAATGGTACTCAGTACATTTTCCAGGGCGTCGGGTGTATGCGCATAATCAACAATGGCAATCACCCCGTTTTTGCTGATCACATAATCAAATCTTCCTTCTGCACCAGACAACAAGCTCAGTGCAGTTAGTACTTCATCGCTGTCTTCGCCTAAACAAATGGCAGCACCATAAACGGCCAGCAGGTTATACGCATTAAATTCACCAATCAGCCGGAAATGCACTTCTTTATCGTTCACCATCATCACCAGACCAGTCAGTGCATTTTCCAGAATCTTGCCTTTAAAGGCAGCCAGTGTTTTAAGACTGTAAAAGAATTTTTTAGCTACGGTGTTCTGCAGCATCACTTCTCCTCTCTTGTCATCTGAATTAGAAATCGCAAAAGCGCTGGCAGGCAAGTGATCAAAGAAGCTCTTTTTTACACGGATGTATTCGTCGAATGTTTTATGGTAATCGAGATGATCGTGGGTGATATTACTGAACAACGCCCCGGTAAAAGTTAACCCGGTAATGCGGTGCTGATGAATGGCATGGCTGCTGCATTCCATGAATACATGGGAGCAACCTTCCTGAAGCATCTGATTGAGCAATGCGTTCAGACTAACCGCATCAGGCGTAGTATGTGTTGCAGGAATGATGGTATCATCTATCTGATTCTGCACCGTACTGATCAAACCACAACGGTATCCCAGTTCTCTGAATAATTTAAAGAGCACGGTAGCAATCGTCGTTTTACCATTGGTTCCGGTAACACCCACCAGCTTCATCCGGGCAGAAGGATCATTAAAGAAAGCAGTTGCCATAAAAGCAGCAGCTTCCTGTGTGTCATTTACCAGAATATAAGTAATGCCCGCTGTTGTTGTTTCCGGCATGGTCTGGCAAACAATAGCAACAGCGCCGGAGTTGATGGCCCTGGTAATAAACAGATGCCCGTTAGACTGAACACCAACAATAGCAACAAACACCGAACCGGCAGTCACTTTACGTGAATCGATTTCAATAGCCGAAACCGGAACAGACAAATCCCCGATGGATTGTTTGATCTTGATTTTTCGTACCAGCTCTTGCAGTGTTTTCATAAATAGTAGATCAATCAGTTCAGTGATAAATAAATTAATTGTCCTCTGGTAAACATCGTACCAGGCAAAATAGACTGCTCGGCCACTCTGCCCCTTCCTTTCACATTCACCAGTAAGCCCATTTCTTCGCATAGAAAAATAGCATCCTTCAGTCCTAGCCCTTTTAACGGAGGCATCGACTTATCGTCTACGGGTTTTTTCTGTAAAACCAGCAACGCATTATTGTTCTGAATACTGCTCCACTGATCTGCCCTTCCAGTTGAATCTTTGTAGTTCAGTTTCAGCTGCCGGGTTAAGTAAGTCATATCCTGTTTGTACCCGGTATACATAAAAGGAATGCTGTCAGCATTTTTAGTACTCGCCAGATTAGAGGCCGCACTTATTATGTAAGTACTGTATAAGCGATCTGCTATTTCTTTAAACACCGGACCGGCAACAGCAGCCCCGTAAAAAACAGGTGCAAAGGCTTTATTCTTAATAACTACTACACAAGTGTATTGAGGATTCTCCGCAGGAAAATATCCTGCAAAAGAAGACTGATAAATTTTGTTGGTATATCCCCTGTTACCATCTGCAACCAGGGCCGTTCCCGTTTTTCCGGCTACTTTGTAAGGAGAATTCAGGAACAATGATTTTCCGGTACCTTCTGTGCAAACGCCTTCCAGACAAGATTTCAGCATGGCCAATGTAGCTTCGCTGCATAATTTCGGATCCAGCACTTTAGGGTGAAATTCTTTCAGTGTAATGCCTTCTTCTTTCACACTGCTTACCAGGTAAGGCTTCAGCATTATCCCGTTGTTGGCTATTGCATTGTACAACATAGCAGTTTGCAGAGGGCTGATAGAAAGATTGTACCCAAAGGCCATCCATGGAATAGTGGTAGGCCCGAATAATTTATTTCCCGGACGAACAATAGTAGGACCACGTTCTCCCACCAGATCAATACCGGTTAATGTATCCATCCGCATTTTAGTAAGGTGTCTTAAAAACTGCTGCGGATTGGCTGAGTAATGAGCTACTGCCATTTTAGCCATTGCCACATTAGAGCTCAGTTCAAAAGCATGTTTAACCGTAACCTCATTTTCTTTGTGAACTTCAGAATCGTATACCGTTTGTCCGGCAATTTTCCAGATACCATTTTCGAGTGTGATGATCTGGTTCAGTGACACTTTTTTGTCTTCCAGCAAAGCCATCATGGTAGCCAGCTTAAAGGTAGAACCAGGCTCTGAAGGACTGATGGCGTAATTATAATCTTCCCAATAAGCACCAGGACCTCTTTTGCCAAGGTTTGCAATAGCTTTTATTTTTCCGGTCTTTGTTTCTATTACAATGGCACTACCATGATCAGCATCATTTTTCACCATCATTTTCATCAGGGCCGTTTCTGTAATTTCCTGAATGAAAACATCAATGGTACTAACAATATCTTTTCCGGTTTCTGGTTCAATCAGGTAAGTATCATCTACCGGAACACCAACACCACCAGCAATGGAACGAACCGTTTGCTTACCATTTCTACCTTTCAGTAAACTGTCGTACGTCATTTCCAAACCCACTTTATTGGAATCACGTGCCAGGCCGATTGTTCTGAAAGCCAGCATCTGATAGGGATTCAGGCGAATGGTTTTTTCATTGGCAATCAGTCCGC
>CALPNW020000076.1 GCA_943325035.2 Sphingobacterium thalpophilum
CAGGAATGCTTCTGAGAGTCTTTTTTTGATTTTTATGATATTAAATTTCAAAGTTTGACTCCCAGCCCTTACCTTTGCCGTCCTGAAAAAATTAGAACATGGCAAATCATTCAGCTACAAAGAAAGACGTTAGACAATCTGCAAAGCGACGCGACCGGAACCGTTATTATGGTAAAACCACACGTAATGCAATACGTGAGTTAAAAACCAATACCGAGAAGAAAACGTACGACGAGCAGTTACCAAACGTTGTTTCTATGATCGACAAGTTGGCAAAGCGTGGAATTATCCACAAAAACAAAGCAGCCAACTTAAAGAGCAAATTAGCAAAGAGAGCAATCGCAGCAGCATAATCACTGCAGTCTTGCTTAGAAAATAGTTAAAGCCGGTCAACAGATCGGCTTTTTTTATTTTACTATGCGGTCTGGGATGGCAAACTAACGATGAAAGTATTCATCTCGTTGTCTCCGGCTATATAATTAACCTTCCCTTTGTGAAGCGTTACAATACGGTCTATGATAGAAAGACCGAGTCCAAATCCCTTCTTCTTTAATGAATTCTCTCCCCTGAAAAAAGGAATTTTCATTTTTTCTACTTCCTCTGCCGATAACTGAGGTCCCTTATTTTCAATATAGATGCAGACCATTCCATTATCCGGCACCAATCTGATCTGTACTACCCGATCCGTTGAATATGCATAGGCATTCTTAATCAGGTTCATAGCAGCCGATCTCAACAGAGACTCATTAGCCTTCACCAGCAAGTCTGCATCATCGGAAGGTATACGTTCGAAGTTCAGGTCAATCTGCAGGTCAGGATACGTACGCTGGGCCCTTGAAACTGTTTCATACAGAATTTCATCGATTCGTATAAATGGCCACCCCTCAAAATATTCCAGTGTTTCATATTGGGAGATCAGCAGCAGGGAGTTGGTCAATTCCACCATTTGCTGCTGGTCTTCCTTCAATGAAAAAAGTATTTTCCTGTATCCTTCTGTATCATAGCTCCTGCTCAAAGCCGCTTCTGTCTGGGAAAGCATCACAGCAAGTGGTGTCCTTAGTTCATGCGACGCATGGTGCACAAAACTTTTTTGCGATTCAAAGGCTTTTCTGAGCCTTTCGAGCATTGCATTGAAATTTTTAGCGATTGAATTGATTTCATCATTGGCCGGTTTAACCTCAATCCTGTCCGAAAGATTTTGTTCGTTGGTTCTTTGCATTTGCAGGCTTAACCGTAAAATAGGTTTGATAGCCTGCTGAACGAACAGGAAAGACATGACGGCAGTTAACAATAAAGCACCCAGATATACGGAAAGCAGAATGATTTTTAATGTGCTGAGTTTGTTATATCCAATCCGGTCGTACCCCGAAATATAAACAGACAATCCCGATTCCGGTTTGTAAATAACAATATGCTGAATATTATTGTCATCCGTAAAACTATACTTATTGTCTTTGGAAAATTTCTGCCTGACAACAACAGGCGTTGTTTTAGCTGAAACAGGGAATTTAAAAACTGTATTCCCGGCAGCATTCACTATAAAGAGTTCCTCGTTGAACAAAGCAATATCGTGCACTCCACGAACCAACTCTGCAGTAACTGCCCTATCTGGTTTTTGCAGTTCATTGTATACCCGGTATACTTCATTGCCTTCTGATATAACCCGGTTATAATAATCCTCGGACCTGTAACTGGCATATAAAAAATAGATGCTGGCGGTAGCAATAAGCAGAATAATTGCCACAAATGAAGTGAAAAGGAGGGCAAACCGGAGTTTCAGATTCATACATCCTATTTAATAAAATAACCAAAACCGGGCTTTGTGTGAATGAGCTTTCTTTCGAAAGGCTTATCCACTTTATTTCTCAGAAAACTGATATACACTTCAATAGTATTGGTTCCGGTGTCAAAGCTCAGATCCCACACTTTCTCAAGAATTTCCTGTTTGGATATAACTCTTTCCTTGTTTCTGGACAGCAATACCAGCAGGGTAAATTCCTTTGCTGTAAGGTTGATGTTAACCCCTGCCCTTTCCACTGTTTTATTACGGAAATCTATAATCAGATCTTCTACAAAAATTTTATTCTCCTCAGAAGCAGGCTCGGCACGCTTAAGCAGTACTTTAACCCTGGCAAAAAGTTCATCGAAATGAAACGGTTTTACGAGGTAATCATCTGCTCCGGTATTAAAGGCCTCAATTTTATCCTGAATTTCACCAACGGCAGTAAGCATAATAATGGATACTTTTTTATTGGATTCGCGGAATTCCTTGCAAAGAACCAATCCGCTTTTTGAGGGAACGTTAATATCCAGCAGGGCCGCAGCATATTCATGCTGGTTGAATAATTTCAAAGCTTCGTTGCCATCAGATGCTATATCTACCCTGTATCCCACCCGGCTCAATTCGTCCTTAATAATCTGTGCTAATTTTGCCTCATCCTCCACTAACAGGATCCTGTATTTTTTTTCCATTATTTTAAAACTAATTCGTTAAATCATGATCAGCCAAAATGCAGATCTATTCCATTTTTTTTATTGAACCGATACCTGCAATCTTCTGCTTTACTGTAGCAGCGCCTTTATAATAAATAGTACCACTGCCCGCAATACTCACGTCCAGCAATTCATCAGCAAAAACCTTTACATCGCCCATTCCTGCCACTTTTATCCTTGTGTTTTCGGACTTCAGATTCAACGCATCGCAATTGCCGGATCCGGCAATTTCATAACGGGCATTCTTTGTTTCACCTGCGAGAATTAAAGATCCAGACCCTGCTATATTAACAGTGACCTCCGGAACATTCACGTCCAGAGAAATATCACCACTACCTGCAATACTTAATACTAATTTGTTGCTTCCGGTAAATTTGCCCTTTCCAAGAACCGATCCGCTTCCTGCAAGTTTTACCCCGGATAAGTGCGGAGTGGAGATATTAATTCTTACCGGATGATCGCTTTTCAGTTTGGTATTGTTTTTTTCTTTCAGCACCAGCTGATCACCACTCTCACTCAAATCGATGTACTCCATCAGATTCTCATCAGTTTCTATCGTAACACTTGTTGTTGCGGCCTGGGTGATTATTACATCAAAGCTTCCGGAAAGCTTTATATTTTCGGCCTTTGTTACCTTTCTGTTTTCAGTAACAATGTTGCCATTACCCTCAACGGTTTTATACCTCCAGTTACAGGAAAGCAGGAGGATTGGCAATAGAAAGAGCAAAACGGGGTATTTCATTCTTCTGATTTTATACACGTAATATAGTAAAATATACATTCACAGTAACTCAGGCTCCTTCGTCGGTGGCAAATTTTATTTAACTTTGCGGGCATGACAGAAAAAATATTGATCCTTGACTTCGGAAGTCAATATACACAGCTGATTGCAAGAGCAGTCAGGGAAGCCAATATCTATTGTGAAATCATTCCCTATCACAAAGCATTTACGATCGATCCTACCCTCAAAGGCATTATCCTCAGCGGCTCTCCTTTTAGTGTGAACGATGAAAAAGCGCCGGAAGTACCCGTACTCAGTTATATCAGCCAGTTACCAGTGCTTGGTATCTGTTACGGAGCTCAGATGACCGCCAAATTATTGGGAGGCCGTGTAGATAAATCCAATAAAAGAGAATATGGCAGGGCTTCTATGGAAATCAAACAGGATGATGTCATTTTTAATGAAATCTCCCCTAAATCACAGGTGTGGATGAGCCATAGCGACTCCATCACCGCTTTACCGGAAGGATTTTCGGTACTGGCTACTACAGAAAGCATACCCGTAGCGGCATTCAAAAAAGACGATTCAGCTACGCACGCACTATATGGCTTTCAGTTTCACCCGGAAGTATACCATTCTACAGAAGGGAAACAGATTATTAAAAATTTCCTGGTTGAAATCTGCAAATGTTCTCAAAACTGGACCCCTGATTCATTCGTAGATGAAACTGTAGCCAGACTTAAAGCAGAAATCGGCGACAAACAGGTAATCATGGCATTGAGCGGCGGAGTAGACAGTACTGTTGCAGCTACTTTAATTGCAAAAGCCATTGGAACCCGGTTACACGGAATATTCGTAGACAACGGCGTGTTAAGAAAGGATGAGTACCAGCAGGTACTGGACACCTATAAAACAATTGGTCTGAATGTAAAGGGCATTGATGCAAAGCAGCTCTTTTATGATGCTTTAAAAGACCAGACAGATCCGGAAGCAAAGCGAAAAGTCATTGGAAAATTATTTATTGATGTGTTTCAGGAAGAATCACTGAAAATGGATAATATCTCTTTCCTGGGACAGGGTACCATATATCCGGATGTGATAGAAAGCGTGAGTGTTCACGGACCTTCTCAAACCATCAAGTCTCACCATAACGTTGGCGGGCTTCCAGACACCATGCATCTTTCCTTAATCGAACCTTTGCGGTATTTATTCAAAGATGAAGTAAGAAAAGTAGGTCTTGCACTGGGCATTCCGGCAGACATGATTAACAGACATCCATTCCCCGGACCTGGTCTTGCGATAAGAATTCTGGGAGAAGTAACTGCAGAAAGGGTAGATCTATTGCAAAGAGCCGATGCCATATTCATCAATGGATTAAAATCAAGCGGGCTCTATACGAAAGTATGGCAGGCCGGAACGATTTTACTGCCTGTGAAAACGGTAGGCGTTATGGGTGATGAAAGAACCTACGAATTTACTGTTGCATTAAGGGCCGTTACATCGGTAGATGGAATGACCGCAGACTGGGCACATTTACCGTATGAGTTCCTGGCAGATATTTCGAATGCAATCATTAACAATGTGAAAGGTATCAACAGAGTAGTGTATGATATCAGCAGCAAGCCACCTGCAACCATTGAGTGGGAATAGCAAACAGATGAAACGTTTACTTTTTATATTATTTTCGCTTGCATCACTGTTCAATGGATTGATCAGTGATGCACAAACTGTACAAAAGCCATTACGTATAGCCGTTTTTGCGCCTGTATATCTGGACTCAGCTTTTGACGGTACAAACTATAAACTGGGCAACAATAATTTACCAAGAGTTATTTTACCCGGGCTTGATTTTTACAATGGTGCCATGCTGGCTGTAGATTCTTTAAACGCAGAACATCAACCACTCGAATTTTTATTTTATGACACCAAGAATTCCAATGAACCCCTGGAAATAATTCTGGAAAAGGAGGAGATGCAGCAGACTTCACTGATCATTGCCTCTTTCAATAACAGATCGGAGATCGGTCTGGTTGCAGACTTTGCATTGGCGAAAAATATACCCCTGATTTCCATGACCTATCCCAATGACGGGGGAATTACCGGAAATCCTTTTTTTGTGCTGGTGAACCCGACACTTAAAACCCATATTGAAGCCATTTATAAATACATACACCGGATTTACCCAACGGAGCAAATCACTTTGTTCAGGAGAAAGGGGGCAACAGAAGACATGATTGCAGGAAGCCTTGCAGACATGAACCGAAAAACACCTGGCCTGCCACTAAAATTAAAAACAGCAGAACTGACGGATACTTTTACTACTGCTGATGTGCTGATGCAATTGGACAGCACCAAACAAAATATTATTCTTTGTGGCAGCCTGAACGAATCCTTTGGTATCAATCTGGTAAAAACCATTGCATCGGCAAAAAACTACCGGGTTATAACCATTGGCATGCCTACCTGGGATGGCATCAGGGATATGGGTAAAGATGCGGAGATTATTTATAGTACCCCTTATAACTATACAAGAACCGACAAAACCGGGCAGTATCTCAACAACCGTTACCGGAACAAATATTCCGGAAGGCCCAGCGACATGGCTTTCAAAGGATTTGAGGCTGTTTACCATTTTGGTAAGCTCCTGCTGAAACACCGGAAGAACCTGATCGGCCACTTGTCCGACAAGGAATTCAAACTTTTTAATGATTATGAGTTTCAGCCTGTAAAATTCAAAAAAGAGGCTTCCTTACCCGACTATCTGGAGAATAAAAAGCTATACTTCATCCGAAAATCCGATACCCAAATTAAATCCATCTATTGAAAACCCTTTCCCCTCTTTTTTTGTTAGTAAAGGATGAAAGTTTTCAAGGGAAATAAATCCTTTCTTCCTCAAAAAATCTGTCTGGGCTGTGGCAAGCCGTTCAGCTGGAGAAAAAAATGGGAAAAGAACTGGGATGAAGTAAAATATTGCAGCACAAAATGCCGCTCCGGAAGACCAGCAATTTCTAAATAGTTCTATATTTCATGAGGCACTTTAGAAAAGGGATGATCATTATCAGTACTACACTCTGGGTAGTTGCATCTTCATGGATATTAGGCAGTGAAATACCCGGGAAAGAAAAGCCCGTGTTTATACCACCCAGCGAACAAAGAGCCGGTGACGCAGCAAAAGGGTTCGACTATCTGGTGAACGGAGACTTCATTAAAAGCGGATTACCCTACCCTATTTACAAATTAATTTTCGGAAAAGACGCCAATAATTATCTGAACAGATCCGGCAAAG
This sequence comes from Sphingobacterium thalpophilum, assembly GCA_943325035.2. Lineage (GTDB taxonomy): Bacteria > Bacteroidota > Bacteroidia > Chitinophagales > Chitinophagaceae > Sediminibacterium. Next base: position 6,501 of record CALPNW020000076.1, read on the forward strand.
CAGCTGATGTTCCGCATGGATTTAACCTGGTAAAACATGCCAACGGCACCGAAATAGTTGTACCTACCTGCTTACAATGTCATGCCCAGATTATCGGAAAGAATTTATACCTGGGGTTGGGAAATACAGACCTTGACTTCAGCAATTTGCCGGGAGGTAAAGCATGGATGCAAAATGCAGCAACCGGAATTATGAAAGGAATTGCACCAAAGCAACTGGAGGCAATGGAAAACATCACAACCTCCATGAGTACCATTGTTCCGCTGATCACCACCGAAGTAAGAGGCATCAATGCTGCAGACAGACTTGCTATAATACTGGTAGCTCACCGCGATCCTATGACCCTTCAGTGGAAAGAAAAAGCCATACTCAATATCCCCGAAGAAGTGGTACCAACCGATGTTCCGGCCTGGTGGTTATTAAAAAAGAAAAATGCCATGTTTTACAATGGTTTTGGCCGTGGTGATTTTGGCAAATTTCTGATGCTCAGTAATTTGCTTACCGTAACTGATTCTGCCGAGGCCAGAGAAGTAAGTACTCATTTTAATGATGTACTTGCATTTTTAAAAACACTGGAAGCACCAAAATATCCTAAACCAATTTCTGTTGAATTAGCCCTGAAGGGAGAACCCATTTATATCGCCAATTGCAGTAAATGTCATGGCACTTACGGAGATCATCCAAGCTATCCGAATTTACTGATTCCCTCTTCAGTTATACAAACCGATTCGTTGCTTTTTAAAAGCAATTACCAGAACCCGCAGTTTATTGAATGGTTCAATGACAGCTGGTTCGCAAAAGGAGATTACCCGGCAAAATTATTTCCATCAGATGGCTATGTAGCACTGCCGCTGGACGGTGTGTGGATCACCGGGCCTTATCTGCACAATGGATCTGTTCCCACGCTAGAAGGAGTAATCAACAGCAGGATCAGACCCGATTACTGGTACAAGGATTTTAAAAATCCGGAATATGACTACAAGAACCCGGGATGGAAACATACTGTTTATGCTGCGCCTCCAAAGGACAAAAAAATATATAATACCACCAAAAACGGGTACAGCAACAAGGGCCATTATTTTGGCGATCATCTCAACGATTCAGACAGAAAAGCTTTGATGGAATACTTAAAAACACTCTGATCACTTTGTAATATGCTGAAGATTGCTTTTGATAAAATATATGCCCATCCCCTGCCCGAAGGACATCGTTTTCCGATGTTGAAATACGAACTGATTCCTGAACAACTCCTGTACGAAGGAAGTATCACTACTGAAAATCTTTTCATACCGGAAATTTGTGAGAAGGAAATTATCTTACTTACCCACGATGCGCAGTATTACCAGCAATTAATAGATCAAACCCTAAGCGCATCCGAACAACGAAAAATTGGTTTCCCGCAATCGCCGGCACTCACTCAACGGGAACTCATGATAACCCGGGGAACCATAGACTGCTGTTATTATGCATTGGAGAACAGCGTTGCAATGAATATTGCCGGAGGAACACATCATGCATTTGCAGAAAGAGGAGAAGGATTTTGCTTATTGAATGATATGGCCACTGCAGCCAATTATCTGCTTCATAAAAATATATTGAAAAAGATACTGATCATAGATCTGGATGTACACCAGGGCAATGGCACCGCAAAACTGATGGAAAAAGAGGACCGGGTATTTACCTTTAGTATGCATGGGCAACACAACTATCCTTTTCACAAGGAACAGTCTGACCTGGATATTGGCCTGAAAGACGGCACCGATGGCAAGACCTATTTAAATATACTGCGCGAAACACTACCCCGTTTGATCAATGAGGTAAAGCCCGATTTTGTATTTTATTTATCCGGAGTGGATATACTGGAAACGGATAAGTTTGGTAAATTAAAAGTAACGCTGAACGAATGCAAACAAAGAGATGAATTTGTTTTCCAGACACTCCAACACAACAAAATACCTGTAGCCGTTTCTATGGGAGGAGGCTATTCCGCAGATATCAAAATCATCGTTGAAGCACATTGCAACACGTTCCGGCTGGCTAAAGAAATTTTTGACTAACCAATTCCTAATTCATTTTTTTCTTTAACGTACTCACCTGCTCCTGCAGATTATTGACCATTCCGGCCAGTTGATTCACATCCCAAAGCGGTGCTGCATTAGCTTTCTGGAGGATATATACTGCTTTCCAGATTTCCAGTACATCTTCTGAACTAACATTATACGGCTCATAAATAGGATTATCACTGATTAAAGTGATCTTGTTTTTCAGCCGGTTATTTTTCATCACCCGCTTATAGGCAACCCCTTCATTGCGCGAGAGTACTACATAGGTATTGCTGTTTTTTAAATCATCCAGCCCTTCTACCTTTTCTCCCACAATTACACTTCCGCTTGGAGTAGGCAACATACTGTCTCCCATGATTTCAAAAGCACGGTATTGGCCGGGAGCCAGCATTGGCAGGGTAAATGTATTGAGTTCATCTACAAATTCAGGATCTGCATAACCTGTCATATAGCCTGCAGCAGCTTTTACCGGCACAAACTTCACTTCAGCCGAGGAGGAAACCATTTTCAGCTGGCGTCGTTTATCGAGATAAGATCCGCCACCGGAAGACTCACTTAAATCACTGAACAACAGGTCCTCGAGGCTGAGTTTAAAGATAGAACATACCTGCTCCATCACGTCCAGCTTGGGTTCTGCCCGCTCTTCTTCATAAGCACCCACCAGGGATCTTTTGATTTTCAGCTTATTCGCAAACTCTTCCTGGGTCCACCCACGCAGCTTGCGTAAGTACCGTAAATTCTTTCCAGCGTTCGACATAACTAATGTATTTAGTTGCAAAATACTAAACTTTTTAGTTTTTTCAAAATATTTTTAGTTTTTCCCTTTAACCACCTGTTCTTACCCGGATATGCAGCTGTTCATCAAATAATCAGTTCAGATTAAACTCCTTGCAGTATTTTTCACCGGTAAATACAACCAATGAAAAAAATTATCCTGTTGTTCTTCATCACCGCTGCATTTTCTGCAGGCGCTCAAACCAAACCTGTATTTCCGGAATCGCTGATACTGGTACCGGAGAAATCAAATTTCGAAAAAACATCTGGCTATGCCGATGTAATGCAATTCATCAAAAGCATTCAGGCAATGAGTAGCAATATTTATGTGGGAAGCATTGGCAAGAGCTCTCTGGGTAAAGAGATACCAATGGTGGTACTGGCCAATCCGATGGTGAGCTCTCCCGAACAGGCAAAAGCATCGGGTAAGCCGGTGATTTATATCCAGGCAAATATTCATGGAGGAGAAGTAGAAGGCAAAGAAGTGTCGATGATGCTGATGCGCGATATTTTACTGGGCAACAAAAAAGATCTTTTAAATAACCAGATCATTCTATTTGTTCCCATCTATAATGCAGATGGCAATGATAAAATGGCAAAGGGATTAAGACCCAGTCAGGAAAACAGCCCGCTGGAAACCGGCGAACGTGAAAATGGAACCGGTCTGGACCTGAACAGAGATGGCATTAAAATGGAAGCCCCTGAAACGCAGGGTATGATCGGGAACGTATTAAATGCCTGGGATCCCCAGATGACGGTAGACCTGCACACCACCAACGGAACCTGGCACGGATATTCACTAACATGGGCCCCTGGCTATTTATATGCAGGGGAAGCAGGGCCTTACCTTTTTACCAACAACAAAATGTTGCCCTATATAACAGAGCAGGTCAAAACAAAAAACGACCTGAACTTTGGCCCGTTCGGCGATTTCAGTACCCGTGAAGGATGGCCCCTCCAATCATTTTACACCTACAATCATCATCCGCGCTATATCATTAATCAGCTGGGGCTTCGCAACAGAATGTCTATCCTGAGCGAATCATTTGCACACGAACGTTTTTACCAGCGCATTAATTCTACCTATGTGTTTGTATCGGAGATTCTCAGTTACTGCAATAACAATGCAGCTGAAATATTGCGCATCAACAGTGAAGCAGAAAATACGGCTGTTACGAATGTACTCAACAATGCAGGTAAAATCAAGAAAGGCGTTCGGTATAAAATGGTTCCAACCGCCCAACCACTTAATCATTTCAGAACCTATGATTATGTAAAATATACCAAACCGGATGGCAGTACTGCTTTACTGAAAACAGGCAGTATCGTTCATTATGACGGAGTAAATTACTATGCCGATTTTAAAGATACCGTTCAGGCAACCTTACCAAGAGGCTATATCATACCTGCTGCGTTTGCAACTATTGCCGGCCATTTAAAAAAGCAGGGGGCAACCGTTACTGTAATTGATAAAAAACAAGTTTACAACGGTGAAGTTTTTGTAGTGGATAAATTAACCAGAGCCCCCCGCAAATTTGAAGGCCACAACCTGGCCTCTGCAGAAGGAACCTATATCAACAAAGAATTTACCGCAGAAAAAGGAGATTACCTGGTTGATCTTGCACAACCGCTGGCCAACCTGATATTCTATACCATGGAGCCACAGTCTGATGACGGATTATTAAACTGGAATTTCTTCGACGCTTATCTCGAACTTAAGGGTGTGAACACTCAACCTGTTGAATTTCCCATATTCAAATACTTTAGCATAAAAACAACGGGCAAAAAGAAAAAATAGGCTTCACAAACCTTTAACTTGCAGCTATGGCAAAAACAAAAACAACCAAAAAAGAAGAGCCGGTTATCCTCATCACTAACGACGATGGCATCACAGCACCGGGTATAAAAGCGCTGGTAGAGGCGGTGAAAGGTTTGGGCAAAATCGTGGTGGTTGCACCAGATAAACCCCAAAGCGGAATGGGGCATGCCATTACTATCGGAGAGCCATTGCGGATGCACAAATCAAATGCTATTGAGGGTGTGGAAGCATGGAGTTGCAGCGGCACACCGGTTGATTGTGTTAAATTATCTGTTGACAAAGTATTGCACCGCAAACCAGATATCTGTTTAAGCGGCATTAACCACGGTGCCAACAATTCAATCAATGTAATATATTCGGGTACAATGTCTGCAGCCATAGAAGCTGCCATTGAAAATATACCAAGCATCGGTTTCAGCCTGCTCGATTTTAGCATTGAAGCAGACTTTACTGCAGCAAAAAAATATGTACGCATTATTGTGGAACAGGTGCTGAAAGCAAAATCGCTCGACAAGCACATCTGTTTGAACGTAAACATTCCAAAAGGAAATGAGGAACTGATCAAAGGCATAAAAGTATGTCACCAGGCTTATGCCAAATATGAGGAGAAATTTGATGAGCGAAAGGATCCGCACGGCAGAAACTATTACTGGCTTACCGGAGAGTTTGTGAATTTTGATAAGAGTAAGGAAAGTGATGTATGGGCTTTAAAGAACAACTTTGTAAGTGTGGTGCCGGTGCAATTTGACCTTACCAATTATGAGCTGAAGAAAAAGCTCCAAAAAAACTGGAAATTCTGATGCTGAATAAAGACAATTTAAAACTGGGTCTGGTACTGGGCTTTCTGGCCCCTGTTGCCGGCCTGTTTGGATACTATTTCTGGAAGTTCCGCCTGTTTACCCTGAATGAATTTTTTCAGGTATTGAATATGCAGAAATCACTGATCAGCGGTATTATCAGCATTGCATTGATCGCCAATGCAGTTGTATTCACCTATTATATCAATAACCATAAAGACAGGACCGCAAAAGGAATTTTTATTGCGACCTGTCTTTATGCCTTGGTTACACTTGGGTTTAAGTGGTTTGGATAAGTTCTTGATCAGAATAACGGCCTGTGCGCAACCGGAGCGGCAGGTGTTGG
>CALPNW020000077.1 GCA_943325035.2 Sphingobacterium thalpophilum
AACAGCTTCAGACCCTACGGATGAAGAAAGAAATAAGTATCAAAAGATTGCAAAAGTTACTTTCAAGAAAGGATATAATGCTCAGCGTACTTCAATGGATCTTCCCATTGCAAAAAAACTGATTCAGGCATTGCGTACCTCTACCAGCGACCAGCTGGTGCTGTTGCCCACCATGGGAGGCAGTCTGCCGTTATTTCTTTTCGAAACAATTCTGTTGGCAAATACCATCACTGTTCCTATTGCTAATTATGATAACAATCAGCATGCGGAAAATGAAAATCTCCGGTTACAAAACTGGTGGAACGGAATTGAAACAATGGCTGCCCTGATGTTAATGAAATAGTTATGCAGAAAAAATTAATCGTAATAGGAGGAGGGGCTGCAGGTTTTTTTTGTGCAGTGAATGCAGCCAGAATGAATCCACAGCTTAAAGTGGTATTGCTTGAAAAAAGCAATAAACTTTTATCTAAAGTGAAAGTGAGTGGTGGCGGAAGATGCAATACTACCAATGCCTGTACAGAGATATCGGATCTGGTAAAAAAATATCCACGCGGAGAACAGTTTTTAAAAAAAGCTTTTCACCGGTTCAGTACCAAAGATACTGTAGCTTGGTTTTCGGCAAGGGGTGTGGAATTGCATGCAGAAGCAGACGGAAGAATGTTTCCGGTTACCAATGACTCTCAAACAATCATTAACTGTTTACTTCAGGAAGCCGACAGCTGTAAAGTTGAAGTAAAGATGCAGTGTGAAGTAAAAAGCATTGAATCTGCGGCTGATGGATTTAAAATTCATACATCCGGCGATACATTAATTGAAGCTGATTTTGTGTGTGTTGCCTGTGGAGGATTTCCAAAATCAGCCATGTTTCAATGGCTGAAAGCAACAGGGCACCAGATACATGATCCGGTTCCTTCTTTATTTACTTTTAATATTCCCCACCATCCTGTTACAGCCCTGATGGGCTTAAGTGTGCCGGACGCATCTGTAAAAATCAGTGGCACGAAATTAAAAGAGAGTGGGCCGTTGCTGATTACACATTGGGGATTGAGCGGGCCTGTTGTATTGCGCTTGTCTGCATGGGGTGCACGTGAACTGGCAGAGATGGATTATGAATTTAATATTCTGGTCAACTGGCTGGGTCATACCAATGAAGCAGATCTGAGAAATGAGTGGGCTGGTTACCGGGAACAGTATGCAGCACAAAAAATTGCCAACCGGAATCCATTTGGTTTGCCCAGCCGGCTCTGGGTTTTTTTACTGGAACAAAGTGGAGTAACGGAGGATACGCGTTGGGCAGAATTAAAGTCCAGAGAGCAGAATAAACTGATTCAATTGCTGACCGTTTTCCCTTTTTCGGTTAAAGGAAAAACAACATTTAAAGAAGAGTTTGTTACCTGCGGGGGTGTGGTACTTACTGAAATCAATCCGCAGACAATGGAAAGTAAATTAGTCCCTAATCTTTATTTTGCCGGTGAAGTAATGGATGTAGATGGTATTACGGGGGGATTCAATTTTCAGCATGCCTGGACCAGTGGTTGGATTGCTGCCGATTCTATAGCGTCAAAATAACAGCCAATCCGGCACCCCCTAAGCTTTTTTGCAATTCCAGCGGTAAAATTGGTGGCAGTTATTGGATAATATTTAGAAAATCAGTAACTTAATGAAAATTAGCCATATGAGAAAAGTAAGTGATATTCTTGCCAGAAAAGGAAACATGGTTTCCAGCGTATCTTCCGATACAACTGTTATTGAAGCATTACGGCTGATGGCTGAAAAAAATATAGGCTCACTGGTGGTGGTGGAGAATAACCGGTTTGCAGGGATTCTGACCGAGCGGGATTATTCCCGTAAAGTAATTTTAAAAGGACGCCATTCCAGCGATACTCCGGTGAGTGAGATCATGACTGCTGATTTTCCAACGGTCGATTTTTCGGATACTGTTGAAAAATGCATGCAATTGATGTCTGTTAATCATATCCGCTACCTGCCTGTTATTGTAGAAGACGAGCTGGCGGGCATCATTTCAATGAATGACGTGGTTACGGAAACCATTATTAATCAGGCTGAAACCATTTCCCAGCTGCAGAATTATATACAATCTTAGCTTAATTATTCATACTGCCTTTCGGTACCTTTGCGCTCCTGATTTTCTGATACCAATATAAAGTTGAACTATGAAGAATATTTTACCAGTAACGCTGGCGGCTTGCCTGTGTATCAGCACCATGCAATCCTGCAGTGAAAAAAAGAACCAAACCGCTGCCCAGATACCCGAAGTAAATATGGTGGTTGCAGGATTGAAAACCGTTCCGGTTTTTTCTGAATATGTGGGAGAAACCTACGGTCAGGAAGACGTACAGATCCAGTCCAGAGTAGATGGTTGGGTTACCGGTATTCATTTTAAGGAGGGCGATCTAGTACAAAAAGGACAACTTCTTTATACCATTGATGATTTGCCCATCCGCAACAGATTAGATCAGGCAGAAGCTAAATTGGCAGAGGCCAATACTATAAAGGCAAAGAATAAGTCTGAGCTGGACCGGGTTGAACCACTTACGCAAATGCATGCATTGAGTGTTCGGGACCTCGAAGCTGCCAAAGCTGCATTTCAGGCTTCGGTTAGTCAGTCAGAAGCTGCTGCTGCTGCCCTTCGCAATGCAAAAATTGAGTTAGACTATGCACGCATCACTGCGCCTATTTCAGGTGTGATAGGAATATCCAGAGTGATGGTGGGTGATTATATCGGCAAGTTGAGTACAGGCGCACCACTGAATACAGTATCCTCTATCGGTAATATGCGTATCCGCTTTTCTATCAGTGAAGACGAATACCTGAAATTTGCCAGAGCTCATAAAAAAACGGGGAACAAACTTTCTCTAAGTCAGATTCCGGTAACCCTTATCCTGAGTGATGGAAGTGTTTACAATGAACCAGGTAGTATAGATCTGATCAACCGGCAAATTGATCCGTCAACCGGATCATTGCTGATACAGGCATCTTTCAGTAATGATGCCAGATTACTGAGGCCGGGTCAGTACGTAAAGATCCGATTACTTGCAGAAGAATTCAAAGACGCCGTGCTCGTTCCTCAGCAGGCAGTTAATCAAATACAAAACCTCTTTCAGGTATTTTTATTGAATGACAGTAACCAGGTTGCGCCGGTGGTAATTCAACCAGGGCAGAGGGTTGGAAGTAACTGGATCGTAAAGTCCGGATTAAAAGCAGGAGACAGGGTAGCTATTCTGGGAAGTGCGGTTGTACAGCCGGGTGTTCCGGTTAAGCCTGTGGCTGTTCAATGGAACTATGATTCTACTTCTAATCATTAATATTTACCGATAACAATATTTGTATGAGTGAGTTTTTTATACGCAGGCCAATCGTAGCGATGGTCATATCGATCTTTATTGTGATCATGGGATTGCTGACACTACAGAGCATTCCGGTATCCAAGTATCCGGAGATCACCCCTCCAATGGTACAAATTACCGCTGCATACACAGGAGCCAATGCGGTAGATATGGAGCAGGCAGTTGCAACGCCCATAGAACAGCAGGTGAACGGAGTGGAGAATATGCTTTACATGAAGTCTGTGAATTACAATGGCCTTATGGCATTGCAGGTTTCATTTGATGTGGGTACTAATCTGGACAATGCCAATATGCTTACCCAAAACAGGGTATCCAGTGCCAATCCTTTCCTTCCTCCCGAAGTAATTAATCTGGGTGTTAACGTAAAAAAATCACTGACATTTCCATTACTCCTTTTTTCGGTGTATTCACCTACCAATACATTTACCGGAGACTTTATCAATAACTACGCATACATCAACCTGATCGATGAGATAAAAAGGATCAAAGGGGTTGGTGATGTATCTGTAATGGGAAGCTCCGAGTACGCAATGCGTGTTTGGATAAAACCCGACCGGCTTGCAAAATTAAAACTTACACCTGCAGATGTAATTGGTGCCATCCGTGCGCAGAATAATATTGTTCCCGGAGGTACATTTGGTGATGAACCTGCTAAAGCGGGAACACAGAATACCTATACTGCGCTGTTGCAGCAAAGACTTGTTTCTGAAGAAGACTTCGGTAATATCATTTTAAAATCAAATAGCAACGGGGGGCAGGTTCACCTTAAAGATGTAGCCAGAATTGAACTGGGGTTGCAGTCTTATAGTGTAAACAGTAAACTCAATGGTACCCCTTGCTCGGTGATTGCCATTTACCAGATTCCCGGTGCAAACGGACTGGATGTAGCAGAGCAGGCAAAAGCTAAAATGGAACAGCTAAAAGCAAAGTTTCCACAAGGCATAGACTATAAGTTAAGTCTGGATACCACGGAAGCCATTAGTGTTGGAATTGAGGAAGTACTGCATACATTATTTGAAGCAGTACTACTGGTGATACTGGTAGTATTTCTTTTTCTTCAGGACTGGCGTGCTACACTGATACCTCTGATCACGGTTCCTGTTTCTCTGATAGGTACTTTTATCTTTTTTCCTTTACTTGGATTTTCTGTTAATCAGCTTTCTTTACTGGGTATGGTACTGGCCATTGGGCTGGTGGTGGATGATGCCATTGTGGTAGTGGAAGCAGTGATGCATGAAATGGAAAAAGGATTATCTCCAAAGGAAGCTACCAGTAAGGCAATGAAAGAAGTGAGCGGACCTGTTGTGGCCATTGCTGTAATACTATGTGCGGTATTCATACCTGTTGCGCTATCGGGTGGAATTACCGGAAGACTTTATCAGCAGTTTGCAATCACTATTGCCATCTCTGTTGCTATCTCTGCATTTAATGCACTGACACTGAGTCCTGCACTTGCCGCATTATTGCTTAAACCAAAAAAACAATCAACCGGATTACTTGCCAGATTTTTCAACAGCTTTAACCGCATGTTCGATAAATTTACCGGTCGCTATGTTAAGGTCGCAGGATTTGCTGCAAGAAAACTGGTGATGAGTGTGGTAATACTTTTATTGATCAGTGTAGCCGCAGGTTTATTGGGTAAGAAAGTTCCATCCGGATTTGTACCGGAAGAAGACGAAGGTTATTTTATGCTGGCCGTTCAGTTACCGGATGCTGCTTCCAGAGAAAGAACAGATTCTGTTGCAAAGAAAGTCGCCTCCTTTTTTAAGGATGTAGAAGAGATCAATACCTATACTTCCATTTCCGGGTACAATGTTTTATCCGGGTCAACTTCTCCTAATGCAGCAACTGCTTTCATCAGTTTGAAACCATGGGGCGAACGAAAAAGAACTGCAGCACAGATCATTCAAGCAATGAATGCCATTCTGTCTAAACATATTACCGATGGAACAGTGATGGTTTTCGGACCTCCGCCAATTCCGGGGCTTGGAAGCGGATCGGGTTTTACCATGATGCTGCAGGACAAGGCGGGCAACACTCCGCAGTATCTGGCAACGCAGGCTGCGAAATTCATTGCAGCTGCTAAAATGCGTCCGGAAATCGGTTCAGCGTATACTTTTTACCGGGCAACTGTTCCGCAGAAATCTATTCAGGTAGATAAAGAGAAAGTACAGAAACTGGGTATTCCTTTAACAGATGTGAACGGGGCCATCTCTACTTATATGGGAGGGTCTTATGTAAATAATTTCAATTCATTCGGCAGGCAGTACCGCGCATTCGTGCAGGCAGATGCAGACTACAGAATGAATCCGGACGACATCAATCAGTTCTTTGTAAAAGACAGGGACGGCAATATGGTTTCACTTGGAACGCTGGCAAAAGTGAAAGACACATCAGGTCCGGCATCTACTACACATTTTAATATTTATCGTGCAGCCGAAATTGCAGGTACTGCCGCAAGCGGATACAGTTCTGCAGAAGCGTTGAACGCACTGGAAGAAGTGGCTAAAGCAACACTTCCCAACGATATTGGTTACCAGTGGAGCAATACCTCTTATCAGGAAAAAGAATCGGCCGGTAAGGGAGCTACCGTATTTGGAATGGCATTGTTATTTGTATTTCTGATACTTGCTGCACAATATGAAAGCTGGAAACTACCATTCAGTGTTTTGCTTGGAACGCCATGGGCTATTATGGGAGCAATGCTTGGATTGTTTATTGGTGGAATGTTTGCTGCGTCTTATGTAAATAATGTATTTGCACAAATCGGGCTGGTAATGCTTATAGGTCTGAATGCGAAGAATGCGATTCTGATTGTAGAGTTTGCCAAAATGAAAATGGAACAGGAAGGACTGGCTCCTTTTGAAGCAGCAATTGAAGGTGCCAGATTAAGATTCCGCCCCATCCTGATGACTTCACTTGCATTTATTCTGGGAGTTATTCCGCTGGTTACAGCATCCGGTGCAGGTGCCGAAGCCAGAAAAGTAATGGGTGTATCGGTATTCAGCGGAATGCTGGTGGCTACCATTATCGGAGTGATTTTAATTCCTGCATTTTTTGTTATGATTGAAGGAAAGAAAAAGAAAAAAATAACAGCAGCAACAGTTTCTAATTCCACAACGCATTAGTATATGAGCAAGCAAATAACAGGAATTCTGATTTCGGCAGTATTGCTGATGAGTGGATGCAAAGTAGGGGGTATTTATCAGCAGCAAACGGCGGCTACTCCTGCTACTTACAATCAACCTGCCAATGCAGATACTGCTTCATTGGTAAAATGGTTTGAACTTTTCAGAGACCCTGCTTTACAAACAATTATCCGCACTACGCTGGAGAACAATAAAAATTTACTGGTTGCCGCTAACAGAGTTACAGAAGCGCAAATGCAAACAGATATTATTCGCATCAATCAATTGCCTTCCTTTAATTACCAGTTACAGGCAGGTGGCGGCACGGCCGGAACAGAAGCACTGAAAGTAGGAGGAGGGTTCAGCAGTGCGGTATTTAAAGCAGGTGGTTTGCTGAACTGGGAAGCCGATATATGGGGTAAGTTAAAAGGTGCTACTGCAGCTGCACAGGCACAGTTTCTTGCATCTGCAGAAAATGTAAATGCACTGAAAGTTAGCCTGGTGGCAGAAGCCGCAAGTGTGTATTTTTTATTGCGCGACCTCGATAACCGCTTGCTGATTGCACAGCGAACACTGGCTTCAAGAAAAGAAAGTTCCCGCATCATTACCCAGCGTTATGAAAAGGGACATATTTCGGAGCTCGATAAATTTCAGTCTGTACAGCAGGAAGCCCAGGCTGCCGCTCTTATTCCCAATATTGAAAGACAGATTGTTCAGGCAGAGAATGCGCTTAATTTGCTGATGGCCAGAAACCCGGCCTCCATAGAAAGAGGGCAGACTATTTTTGCACAACAATTACCGCTTACCATACCGGCTGGAATTCCTTCCCAGCTACTGCAGCGAAGACCCGATATAAGGGCGTCTGAAAAATTACTGCAATCTCAGTTCGAAAGAATAGGTGTAGCCGAAGCGGCAAGGTATCCTTCGTTTTCGTTAACAGGCATTCTGGGTTTTGCCAGTCCACAGTTGAGCTCCGTGTTGAATAGCGGTTTTGTGGCCAATGGCATGGGTGGTTTATTCGGACCCATTTTTCAGTTTGGTCAGAATAAGAAAAGGGTAGAGGTAGAAAAAAACCGAACCAAACAGCTACAGCTGCAATATGAACAAATTATTCTGAGTTCACTGGCTGATGTAAACAATTCACTGATAGCGGTTAAAACCTACGGTGAAGAATATGATCAAAGAAAAATTCAGGCCGAAGCAGGAAGAAAAGCACTGGAGTTATCCGGGGCACGGTATAATTTTGGCTATACTTCTTATCTGGAGGTCCTGATTCAGGAGAATAGTTTGTTTGATGCCGAGCTGCAGGAATCTGTTTTAATGCAGCAAAAGCTGTCTGCCATGGTAGGTCTCTACAGAGCACTGGGCGGCGGCTGGAATTAATAATAAAAACATTGTAAGAAGTATTTCAATAAAAATCCCGGTAGCCGCAGGCAACCGGGATTTTTTAATTCTGATCATTTACTGATCGGTAATGAATCAGAATTAATATTATTTAGCGGGCAGTACCAATGTCATGGTTGCACTTGGCTGATTACTTAAACTTGGGAAGATGGTGGAATTATTCAACGGATCTGTATACTGATCTGCAAGAAAACTGTCTCCATAGGCTTTCACATAAATGGTTTGTCCCTTTTTAAATCCCTGGGATTCAAACCAGTTGGTAGTTATGTTGTAATTATTCAATTGAGTTGCAGCACCCGAAGAACGGATTTTTATTTCGGCCTTATAATTGGAAGGACTTACGTTGCCGTTATCCGAAAAAAACAGGCGTACATATTTATCTTTTCCTGAATTGTTGGCAAAAACAGGATCAATATGAAACCCGCTTACACCTAATTGTTGTAAAGAACTGTTGAACGGCACGATTACCAGATTGTTGATGGCAATACTGGAATTGACTGCCATGGATTCTCCTTTGGGAATCAGGGTGGTCGCATGATTTGTTGCTGCATGATAGATACCCATTATTTTACCGGTACCGTATCCCTCTTTGGAATAACTGATATCATAAGTACCATAAGGGATAGAATCCAGTGTCCATTTTCCGTTTGCCGCTGTTTTTGTACTCACGGTAGAGTGGTCAATACTAATCAGAACACCGCTATTATCGGTTAAATTATTTCCGTCTTCATCATACAACTGGATAAGTCCGGAGATATTGGCCCGGTTGTTCTGTGCGAGTACCAGATCGGGTACAGCAATGGAATGGTTACCACTGTCTTTACCGCAGGCAGCGATAAAAACGAATAAAATAGCCAGAATTTTTTTCATTTTATTGAGTTTATAAATGCCAATATATTTATTTTTCATATATCTTATGCGTTCAGGGCAAAAAAAAAGGCCTTTTTAGCAGAAATTCAGCTGAATTGTCTCTTTTTAAGGATCAAATCCGGTTATAATTATAAGTTTTATTACCTTTGCCGCCCGATTAAAAAACATCGGGTTATTGTATGAATTTATTTAACAAACAACTAAACGCAGATGCTCAGGAGAACGCTGCAGCTTCAGAAGCTGCCGAAGTTCCTACTGCGACAACAAATGCACCTGAAGCAGCTCCGGTAGTAGAATCAGCTCCTGTAGTAGAAGCAGCTCCTGTAATAGAAGTGGCTCCTGTTATTGAAACAGCGCATGATGATTTTGACTGGAGTATTGACAAACGTAACGTAAGTCATTACGCAGAAACTGAGCGTCTTAAGTACGACAAGGTTTACGACAACACTTTCATTCAGATTGAAGATGGTGAAATTGTTCGTGGACTTGTAGTTGCTTTAACTAAAACAGATGTTGTAGTAAACATTGGTTTTAAAAGTGATGGTCTGGTTTCTCTCAATGAGTTCCGTGATGTACCGGGATTAAAAATCGGTGACGAAGTAGAAGTAATGGTAGTGGAAAAAGAAGACCGTTTAGGTAATCTTCACTTAAGCCGTAAGTCTGCAAGAATCTTCCGTGCATGGGAAAGAATCGTTGAGGTTCACAAAACAGGAGAAGTAGTTACAGGTACAGTTACAAGTAAAACCAAAGGTGGTTTGATTGTTGACGTATTTGGAATGGAAACTTTCTTACCTGGTTCACAGATAGATGTGAAGCCTGTAACTGATTACGATCAGTTTGTAGGTAAAACCATGGAGTTCAAAGTAGTTAAGATTAACGAAACAATCAAGAACGCAGTTGTATCTCACAAAGCCCTGATTGAAAGTGATATCGAAGCACAACGTGCTGAGATCATGAGTAAACTGGAGAAAGGCCAGGTGTTGGAAGGTGTTGTTAAAAACATCACTGACTTTGGTGCATTCATGGACTTAGGTGGATTAGACGGATTGTTATACATCACCGATATTTCATGGGGTCGTATCTCTCACCCTAGTGAAGTGGTGAAGATGGATCAGAAATTACAAGTGGTTGTATTAGACTTTGATGATGATAAGAAACGTATCAGCTTAGGTCTGAAACAACTGACTCCGCATCCTTGGGATGTTTTACCTGAAGGTCTTGCTGAAGGATCTGTTGTAAAAGGTAAAGTAGTAAATATCGAAGATTACGGTGCATTCCTTGAAATCCAGCCTGGAGTTGAAGGATTGGTTCACGTATCTGAGATCACATGGGCTAACACTCCGATCAATGCAAAAGAATTCTTCAAATTAGGAGATGAGCATGAAGCGAAAGTGGTAACGCTTGATAAAGACGCACGCAAAATGAGCCTGAGCATCAAACAAATGAGCCAGGATCCTTGGAATACCATCGAAACTAAATTCCCTGAAGCAAGCAAGCACAAAGGTCTGGTGAAAAACATCACTCCTTATGGCGTATTTGTTGAACTGGAACCAGGTATTGGTGGAATGATCCACATCAGCGATTTAAGCTGGTTGAAGCGTTTCAATCACCCTACAGACTATACCAAAGTAGGTGAGCAGATCGATATCATTATCCTGAGCATCGACAAGGAAAACCGCAAATTGCAGTTAGGTCACAAACAACTGGAAGAAGATCCTTGGAATTCTCTGGAAGAAACATTTGCAATTGGTTCAATCCACGAAGGTACCGTTACCCGTAAGGATGATAAAGGTGCTCTGGTTCAATTACAGTATGGTTTAGAAGGTTTTGCACCTAACCGTCACCTGAATAAGGAAGATGGTACTCAGGTTAAGGCCGACGAAACTGCACAGTTTGTAGTTATTGAATTCGATCGCAATGAAAAACGCATCGTTTTAAGTCATGCCCGTATTTGGGAGCAGCATATTGCCGAGGAGAAAGAAACCGCGAAGAAAGAGGCAAAAACTGAGTCCGACAATACCAAGAAAGCAGTAAAGAATATTCAGAATAAGGTAGAGAAATCTACACTGGGTGATCTGGGTGCTTTGGCAGAGATTAAGGCTAAGTTGCAGGAAGGAGAGGGTGATAATAAGTAATATCACCTGAAGTTGTAATAAAAAAGGCTGTCCCGTTCGTACGGGACGGCCTTTTTAGCTATTAATTAACGAGGTATAAAGGGATTTCTACGAATACCCTTTATAAATTGCCTTTTTATGCTTAAATTCGCCAACTTTATGGGTAGAATTGTAATATTTTCTGTGTTGATTTTTGTACTCGCTTCTTCTTGTTCTACCAAGATGTCGAAGATTATGAAGAGCAAGGACTATGAGTACAAGTACAAAATGGCAGAGCAGTACTATGCCAACAAAAAATTTCAGGAATCACAAAAGCTCTTTGAAGACGTTTTCCCGTATCTGAAAGGATCCACCCGTTATGAGGATATGTACTTTAAGTATGCCTATTCTTATTACTACAACAAGGATTACCTGAATGCGGAAAATCTGTTTAAGACCTTTGTGGAAAATTTTCCTGCAAGTACCAAAAGTGAAGAGTGCGAATACATGCGTGCCTATTGTTATTACAAGCAATCTCCCAAAGTAGAGCTGGACCAGACCAATACCAATAAAACAATGGGGTTGATGCAGGCTTTCATCAGTTCACATCCTAACTCTGCACGTATTAAAGATGCAACTGATCTGATTGATCTTTGCAGAGAGAAACTGGAAATGAAGGATTTTAAAAGTGCTGAACTTTATTATAATCTTGGATTTTATAAAGCCGCAGCCATTGCATTCGGAAACGTTTCAGACAATTTTCCGGATTCAAAAAAATCGGATGAATATAAATTGCTCATGATAAAGTCATACTTTAAGTATGCCGAAATGAGCTATGAGGAAAAACAGAAAGAGCGGTATGAAAAAGTGCTTTCAGAATGCACCGAATTCAGCGATCGTTTTACAGACAGCAAATATTTAGAAGAAGTAAGCAAATACAAAATACAAACTCTTAACATACTTAAACCCGGCAAAAAATGAGCAAATTAAGAAGGCAGATGAGCGCCAACACTCCAAGTGTGGTAGAAACTAAAAGCCTGATATCCATAAAGGAAAAAACAGGTAATGTGTATGAGTCTATTGCTATTATTGCAAGAAGGGCTAACCAGATTAATATTTCTCTCCGCGAGGAACTGCACAATAAACTGGAAGAATTTGCGAGCCACACCGATAGCCTTGAGGAAATTCATGAAAATAAAGAGCAGATTGAAATTTCAAGAGCATATGAAAAAATGCCTAATCCTGCAATTTTAGCTACTCAGGAATTCATGGAAGGTAAAATTTACTATAGAAGGAACAACGACAGCGATTTATTCAGATAACCTAAATCTTTCCGAAATTATTGAAAACGACAGTATTTATACTGTCGTTTTTTGTTACTTTGATATACCAACTTGCTTCATACCTTC
>CALPNW020000078.1 GCA_943325035.2 Sphingobacterium thalpophilum
ATAAGCTTGAATTGCTTTCTTAAATAGTAGTTGATCTTGTTGCACCCAAAGAAAATCTGGAGTTGGGCTAGCATATTTTTCTCCATTTTTAGTAACTATATCATCCAAGTCATCCAATTTAAAATCTGGTATTTTAATTGTATCAGTAGAATACTTATCAAAATATTCTTGTGGCACGTACCAAGGCAAGTGCGGCTTTGAAATACCAACTGCCATAAAAAATGGTTTATCAAAATCTTGTTTTAACTTATCAGCAAACCAAGAAGCAGTCCTATAATCTTTCGTTTCTTCCTTTGGGGCTTTTGTTGGAGCCCAAGCGAATTCTGTACCTCCACTTAATTTGTATTTTGCATTTGGAATAACTTTGCCGTTTATAATTCCTTCATTTCGAGAATATAATTTTTCTTTAATTATTTCTGTTGACCCATCTTCTAATTCCCATTGATCAAATGCCCATTGTCCATGATCTACGCCATTTGGTGTCAAATGTTTATGAAATATTTTCCCCTTTGAAATTGTTACATAGCCGTTTTTTGAGAAATACTCTGGGAGTGTAGCATTTTCTTGAATCAGCTTAGAATCCATCATATTATTACCGTTGCCATATGCACCAGTTTTAGAAGGCAAAAATCCTGAGAGCATTGCTGAACGAGAGGGACAACATACAGGACCAGCAGAACTTGTATTACGAAAAACCATAGCTTTTTTTGCAAACTTGTCCATATTTGGAGTAAGCATTTGTGGATTACCTTCCATAGCTCCTACCCAATCATTAAGATCGTCTACTGCAATTAGAATAATATTTGGTTTACTTGATTTTTGTGCGAAATTGAACTTAAATAAAATTAAGTAAAGGAATAATATAACTATTTGTTTCATGTTGATTAATTTAATCTTTTATTTCTTGATACTCTTTTCTCAATATACTCTTGGTGATTTATTTTTTTTCTTTACTAACGTTGAATATCAACTACAATACCATTAAAAATATCGTCTATTTTATCGGTATTCATTAATACAAAATCAGATTTGAAGATTCCGCTATGGTCTAATACCATATCAGATACATCAACTATAACAGACTTCCAATTGTTATCTCCTATACCCTTTACTTCAACAGCTGATTTCATTTGTTTCCCATTGTTATATTTCAACTCCCAAGTAGAACCTGCGATTTTATCTAACCAAGTAATAGTAAATTTTAAACTTTTAGGCTTCGAACGAACAAACATATCTTCATCAAATTTAAAATACATAGCATTTTTTTCTGTTGCATTCTCAAAAGAACGGGCAAAACGATCGTATTTAGATGATTTCGCATCAATTGTTCCTCTAACTCTGAAAAGTCCTATTGATGTTTCGCTTGGACTAATTTGAGTCAAAAATCTTTCGTAATTGCCGTCTTCAATATCCCAGCCTGCATCATTATAGCCTGTTTGTCTCTCCCGTTGATTAACCTGATTCAAATTAGCTGATTTTACATCATCCATTTTAGCACCTCTAGCTTCGTATGCTTTACATATTTTCACATATCTATCAAGATTAGATTGCTTGGCAATGCCAAATTCACTTTCTGGAAATTTCACAACATCTGCTACATTTAATCCTTCATGAAATATAGATACAGCGGTAGTAGCAACTGCAGGATATACTTGTTGATAATATTTATTGGTCATTCTAAAAATATCTGCAATCTCTTTATGATTATATCCATATTCAATTGCTCCTTTTTGCATATTGGTAGAAGAAACTCCAGTATTCATTCCGCTTAAAGCCGCCCAATAAAATCCAATCTCTTTGTTGATTTCAAAAATAGGTTTGTTCCAAGATGCATCCATTTCTGAAGCAGAGAATAATTTCATTCCTTTAGGATTCACTAAATAAGGAACCCATTTCCTTGCAAATGAATGCTCATCAGATAAATGATGCCCTCTATTGTATGCACCACCTTTAATTCCAAAACCTATTTTAGGATCGATCGTATTCATTACCCAAGTATGAGCATCTGGCTGTTTTTCTTCGTCAACACCGTTAAAAATTAAAACAATTTGATTATCATTTACATCATTAAAATATTTTTTATATTCAGTAAATGCTTCTATACGGAAAACCTCCCATTCATTTTTTTTATTTGTAATTGTATAATTTTTATCTACCGGTTCTCCTTTGTAAGGGGCCTCGTCGCCAGTACTCCCCGTTTTTACTTGAACAAATGCAATACAGTCAAATTTTTCTTTCGGTTGATTTCTCAGAAAAAGTGAAAACTGTTTAATTAGTTCAAAATAATATTTTTTATACGCAACACTTAAGTAAAAAGGATACTTAGGAAATTTAGCATGCTTTTCGGGTTTATCACTGACCACTTTTACTAAAGGAACTCCATTTTCGTAAAGCCAATCTGGCGAATCAGGTCCAACATTGATACTCACTTTAACAATCTTGTGGTATTTCGCTGCCTTATCCAAAGTGCTTTGAAACATAGAAAAATCAAAATTATTTGGTCCATTAGCTTGGACTTCTGACCACTTTGCAGACACTTCAATTCCTAAAACAAAATCCGCCTTTGGATCTGAGTAATCATCAATACCTTCTCCGCGATCCCAAACTCCATAACAATTTATTGGAACTGCTAATTTTTGTGCATGCAATGTATTTAAACAACAAAATAATTTAACCGATATTATAAGTAATACAAAACAATTCTGTTTCATTTCAAATTTATTTATTGTTTATTTTTTTTTGATTCTTATATAATTCATTGTCCGCGTAAACAACATTACTTGAAACCCATTCATCATATAACTTTATTAGTTCATTGAATTTTTCGGGAAATTGAAGTTTAAGGTCAGTTGTTTCATTTCGATCTTCTTTCATATAATACAAAGCCCAAACTTCCTTATTAGCAACTGCTTTCCAATCTCCTTTACGAATAGCCTTACCCTTGGCCCATTGAAAGAAAATTGGTTTAGCTCTATCCGGTTGTTTTTTGCCCAATAAAATTGGCAAGAAACTTTCTCCTTGCATAGGTATGATTGACTGATTTCTAAAATTCTCAGGGTATACTGCACCAGTAATTTCTTTGAACGTAGCCATCATGTCAACAAAATGTAATGGATGATTATCGATTGTCCCTTTTGATTTAATTAATCCAGGCCAATAGGCAATAAATGGAGTACAAATACCTCCCTCATAAGTATTATTTTTAAATAATCGATAAGGTGTATTAGAAACATTAGCCCAATCTTCTTTTAATGAAGCCCAGTAATTTAAAGTACCAGGTAAACCGCTCCCATTACTATTACTTTTTCTTAGATTACCTTCTGCATTTTCTGCATTAGATCCATTGTCTGATGCGAATAATATTAATGTATTGTCTAACTTACCAGACACTTTAAGCCTATCCAATAATTTACCAATATTTTGATCAATTCGGTCGATCATTGCAGCATAAACTGCCATTCGAAGGTCTTCCTGATCCTTCTCTTCATCAGTCAACATACTCCAATCTTTAGAAGTAGGATCTGATATTTTTGTTGAAGGATCAACCATTCCTATTGAAAGCATTTTCTTATACCTTGCATCTCGAATTACATTATACCCAGCTTTATACTTACCTCTATATTTTGCAATATCTTCTGGCCATGCCATTAAAGGATCATGTGGTGCAGTATAAGCTAAATAAAGAAAAAATGGTTTCGATTCATTCTTATATTGATCGATATAATCAATGGCATTTTTTGTAAAAAAATCAGTTGAATAAAAATCTTTGCTTGTATTATATGGTTTAAAAGATTTGTCGTCGATATTCCAAGTATCAGGGCCTCCTTTAAAAATTGGAACTGCATCACCAGATCTTTGATTACCCGGGTTGAAATGATTGGTAGCACCACCAAAAAATTCGAAAACTCGGTCGAAACCAAAATCATAAAAGGATTTTTTGCTATGGTTTTTCCCTGATTGCAATGTTCTATATCCTACTGTCCTCAATAATTCGCCTAAAGAAATTGAATGATCAAATGTTCCAGGATTAATTGACATTCCGTTCTGTTGTGCATAAACACCAGTTAACAAACAGGCTCGAGAAGGAAAACATTTTGAAGTATTATGCATTTGAGTAAACCGAATTCCATTTTGTGCTAATCTATCTAGATTGGGGGTTTGAATTTCTCCTCCATAACAACCAATATCTGAGTAGCCCATATCATCAACCAAAATCAGAATGATATTAGGCCTGTTTAATTTTTTCTCTTTAGAAACTTGCGAAGTTCCAGTGCAAGAAATAAATAAAAATATTAGGAATAACAATTGAAATTTAGTGTGCGCTTTCATTATTTTTTCCCTTCTTTCTTTCTTTCATAATCAAATTTAAATCTATCATTTTCTACATGCTGTTCTTTCATGATCTTGGAAATTTTTGCTACAATTTCAGGACGACTTTGAGCCAAATTTTTTTCTTCACTTAGATCATTACTTAAATCATAGAGTTCAATTGGGGCATTTTCGTTATTTCCTATATTTACTCTAACCCCTTTCCAGTTACCCATTCTAACAGCCTGACTTCCATTTTTTTCATGAAATTCCCAATACAAAAAATCATGTTCTTTTTGTTTTGTTCCAATTAAAGTTGGCAGGAAAGAAATACCATCACTTTCATTAGGAGTTTTTACATTGATAATAGCAGCTAATGTTGGCATAACATCCCAAAATGCCGTCACATTTTCTGTTTTTGAACCTGCTTTTATTTTGGAGGGCCATTTAACAATCATTGGTTCTCTTATTCCTCCTTCGTAAACATCTCTTTTTATTCCCCTTAAAATACCATTACTATTGAAAAATTCCGGGTCGCCCCCTCCTTCCTTGTGTGGCCCATTGTCACTCGAAAACATGATAATAGTATTCTTCTCAATTCCTAATTCTTTTATTTTTGCCATTATTTCTCCAACATGTTTATCTAAACGAATGACCATTGCAGCATAGGTTGCATGCGGATATTTTTGAGTAGTATATTCTCTTATTTCTAAATTTTCCCCATAGTCAAAACCAACAGCATTCTTTTTCCCTTCAAAAGGAGTTTCTTTTCCAAATTTTATTTTTTGTTCTTTTAAAATTTCGTCGTCTGGCACTATTAATTCAGCATGCGGTAAGGTTGATGGATAATACATGAAAAATGGTTCATCCTTATTTGCCTCTAAAAAATGCAGGGCTTTACTTTGAATTACATCCGCAGCATAGGTAACAGTATGTTTCCAATCGTTTCCCTCAAGCATTACTTTATCTCTATTATGCCATAAATGATCCGGATAATATCTATGAGCAACAGCTTGACAATTGTATCCAAAAAACTCATCAAATCCTTGGTTATTTGCATCACCCTCAGAACCAATATATCCCAAGCCCCATTTGCCAAAAGCCCCTGTTTTATACCCTGCCTGTTTTAAAAGTTCAGGAATAGTAATTGTATTTCCACTCATGGGTGATTGACCTTCTTCCATTCCTATTTCTTGAGCATTTCCCCTTATAGAAGTATGTCCAGAATGTTGTCCACTCATTAAGCAAGAACGAGAAGGCGCACATACTGGTGCTCCTGAATAATGTTGCATAAACTGCATTCCTTGACTTGCTAGTTTATTTAAATTTGGGGTATTGATTTTTTCCTGTCCATAACAAGAAAGATCACCATAGCCTAAATCATCAGCAAGGATGTATATAATATTAGGCTTTTTCTGAGCATTCGCATTAATACTAACAAATAATGCTGCTGTTAAAAGAAATAATAAATAAAATTGATTTGATGGTTTCATATTCTTTTATTTTTATAAATCAACTAAATTAGCCCTTAAACATACATTAATAAATGCCGCAGAAGTCCATAGCTGTTGGCCTGATCCAGAAATTAAACCGCCAGGCAGTTCAACTTTTTCATGAAATGAACCAAACCCGCCCCATTCTGATTCGCGTTTTACAGATAGTTTAGTTCCCATAGTACGTGCAAGTAATGCAGCATTGTAACCAGTATAATCCTTTCCATCAACTAATTCTTTTGCTTGAAGAAAGTAAGTATCACAAAATGGCCAAGATGCATTATTATGGTCACCTTTATTATCTTCAAGAAAGGGAAGAATCAAAGGAACTCCCTTATCCGTTATTGGATAATTATCAATGGCTTTTTTAGCTTCTTTCCCCTTTACTATTCCAAACAAAACAGCAAATGCTGTTCCTAAATTATGCTGATTTTTCATAACGACACCATATCTATCTTTATAATAAGTAAGTGTGCCATCAGGTAATATCAATTCCTTTCTTATGGCTTTTTTTAAAGATTCGGCTCGTCCATTCCAATATTTTGATTCATCTGGTAAATTGCATTTTCTAGCAGCATTTGCAAGTGATAACATTGCTTTATAATATATGCAATTTGTGGAAGTACCTTTAAGTAAAACACAATCCGAGATAGACATACCCTTAGGATATGCACTTGAGGTTAAATCTTGAAATGCTGGTTGTGCTCTAAATAAACCATCAGTTTTGTCAAACCAAGGATCGTAATTTGTTTTGAAATTTTCTTTGCCGATCGTATAAAACCATTGCCAATCAGCAATTTCCGGATGCGCTGAAAATAAGTTGTCTACAGCCCAAATCCAAACAACATCATCTGTTCTACGTGTAATGCTGTTAGTTTTATATTTAGCCATTACTTGCGGCTCATCATTTGAAATTATATCCCAAGATGCATTAATTTCTTTTATTACATGATTGCTAGAAACTTTATACCCTTGGAGCGCAATTACATCTCTAGTAACTCTCAATGATTGCAGCATCTCTTTTGGGAAAATAACATTAAGTCCTAATATTCCAGCAAAAGCAATGTCTCTGGTATAAACTCTATCGGTATATCGTCTACCAGCTGCAAAATAGCTACCATATGAATTGGTTACTCCATTTTGCTCAATATCATTTAGTGCTATCCTCCACATTTTTTTAGTTAACGGGGTTGCATTTTCCCTTAACATGGTTTGACATTTGGGGTTTACCGAAGGCAAATCATCAACCGTAAAGCCACCTAAAGCATCAGTTAAAGTAGTCTCTGTTAGTATTAGTGGATCGCTATTATAAATTAATTTCGGATCAATAAAAGTATTTGCAAACAACATCAAACTACCCAAAAGAATGGGCAGCAATTTTAAGATCTTCATATGGGATCAATTTACAATGTTGAAGTTGATGATTCTTCAATTAGAATACCAATTCATTAAGTCTCATAAAAAAGTGATTTTGTCTCAATTTTTGAATGAATGGCCTATTTAATGTCAATTTTTAGCCTTTTTCGGCTTCAAAATCATTTTCACCGAATTATTTGAGTTGTATTTTAAGAATTGATACAAAAAAACATGGTATTTGAGACTATTATGTTGGGTTAGTAAGATTAGCAGATTTTAATTTTGGCATATTAACGAATTGCGCCATGTCGAGAATTTACAAAGCTATTATCTGCTTAATTTGTATTTGTCCATTTATTGAAGGTTTTAGGTATTCAAATACCAACTTAATTGAATGCAACACATTTTCCATTAATAACACTATAGAGTCTAAGATCATCACAAAGAAGGGCTTAAATGGTCAAAAGTACATCTCCATTTCTCTGACAAATAAAGGCAAGGAGATTGACAAGATAGATTCAATTGAAGTGTTAATCAAACAATCCACAAAAAACGATGAGCAGACACAAATAATGGTTGGTGGTACCTGTATGGGGCGAACACCCATAAAACAATCAGGTGTATCTGACACAAAAAGTGAAACAGCTACTTTTTTACTTACTAAATACAACCAGAATAACTACGGTCTAGTTGGTATACTTACTTGGAATACTTTCATTCCTTATATACATTATAACTCTCAAAAAGATATCGTCATTAAAGCTTATGGTGAGAAAAAACCAATAAAGCCAGGAGAAACTATATATTTTGAACGGATTGTAGAGAGCCAAAACGATTCTTGGCAGGATTTAATGTTTAGTTACGGAGATGAAATCGCAAAAGAACATCAGATTAAACCAAAGAAATCCCTAGAATTGAAAGGTTGGTCTACTTGGGATTATTACGGAAGAGTTTATGATACAAAAGATGTGATTAAAAACATTGATCAAATAGGTGCTGATGGCATTAATGCTAATATCATACAAATAGATGGCGGCTGGTGGACAGAAAGAGGTGATTATTTAAGTGTTCGAAAAAATTTAGTAGGTGGCATGAAAGCCATAGCAGATTATGCAAAATCAAAAGGGTTTAAAGCAGGTATTCACTTAGATGGCTTTAGAGCAGATAAAGCTTCTGAATTGTATAAAAATCATCCAGATTGGTTTTTAAAAGACCAAGATGGTGAAACAATATGTCAAGCCATTGATAAAAAGGACACCTTCATGCAATACATTTATTTTGATTATTCAAATCCTGCTGTGTGTGATTATATGAAAAATGTATTAAAAACAATTCGTGAACAATGGGGATTTAGCTATTTTAAAATAGATTTTATGCGGTACGGTCTTCTTGAGACCATTTTAGCAGAACATGGAAAAGATCGTTTAAAGGGTTCGAAAAAAGTCACAGCAGTTAATTCTTTTAACAACAGTATTACTAGTGTAGAAAGAACTAGAGCAGGATTAAAAGCTATGAGAGAAGGAATCAATGATGGCTTTTTTTTAGCATGTTCTTCAATTTTTGGACCAACAATTGGCATTGTTGATGGGATTAGAACAGGTGGAGATATTAGTCCTTCATTTGATTATTATCAAACTCGTTGCTTACAAAATGCAGGTAATTTTTATATGAATCATGTTATTGCACAAACTGATGCTGATTATTTGGTTGTTAGGAATAAAGAAGATGAAGAATTGAATAAAGCATGGGGTACAGATAAATTTGGAGGGAATACTACTTTGAATGAAGCTAAAATGTGGGGTGATTATATAGCTTTATATGGTGGTATTAAAATTAACAGCGACAATCTTACAATGCTAAGAAATGAAAGAAAAAATATTATTAAAAATGCTTTCTCTTTAAAAACGGCAATACGTTTTTTACCTATTGATTTTTGGAGCCATGCAAAAAATAATAAAGATGCTTATAACATAATGCTTGCTGAAAACGAAGATGGTGTTTATATATCTCTATTTAATTGGAATGAAGAAGATAAACAATTCATTATTGGAGGTTTAGAAACTACAGAGATATCTGAAGCATATACAAAAGAGAAAATTGATAATAGAAATAGCAAACTAATAATAGAAATAAATGGCCATAGTTCAAAAATATTTAAAATTAAAGGAAAGAGTTTCGATTATTTGAGAAAAAAAATAAAACAAGATTAATTAGCTGCCAAAACTAACATTATGAGAAAACTAAAAATTTACAAAAAAATTTTATTGTTATCAATAATAACTTTATTTACTGTTTTTACCCAGTCCTATGCACAAACAAAGACAGTAACTGGAACTGTTAAAGATGATAAAGGAAATCCCTTATCTGGAGTTATTGTGCTTGTGCAAAAAACAAAAAATGCTTTAATAACTGATACGATAGGGAAATTTTCTATCAAAGCACTTTCAACTGACAAACTTGTTTTTACTTATATTGGTATGAAAAAACAAGTAATTGAAGTTGGATCAAAAAATCAAATAGAAGTACAATTAAATGAAGATCCTTCTGCGCTTCAAGATGTAATTGTTGTTGGTTATAATGCTAAAAAAAGTGCTGAAATATCAAGTTCCGTAGTCAGTTTAAATGCCGAAAAGTTAGCCACATCAACAGCAACCTCTTTAGATGGTATTGATTTATTACAAGGTAAAGTAGCTGGCTTAACCATTTTTGAAAATAACTACGATGCCGGTTCAGCACCGTCTGTAAGGATTAGAGGAACAGGGTCCTTAACTGCAAGTAGCGAACCACTTTGGGTTGTGGATGGTGTAATTTCATCCGCAAATGCATTTAATCCTAGTGACGTTGCAAGCATAACAGTTATGAAAGATGCAGGTGCAACAAGCCTTTATGGCTCTAAAGCAGCCAGTGGTGTTATAGTTGTAACTACTAAAAAAGGTACTACTGGCAAAGGGGTATACAATATTAATTCATCCTATGGAATCAATACTCCTATTTGGGGAAACTTTAAAGGGGCAATGAATTCGGCTCAGTTGTATGATTATCATCGTGAAGCGTTTGCAAACGATAATACGTTTTTAGCTTCTCCAACAAATACAGAAGCACTTTGGAGAAGTAATGTTGTGAGAGGTAGAACCAGAGATCAGGTAATTGCAACTGATTTCGATTGGCTAGGTTTTATGTACCCAAAAGGGAATACACAAAAAGTTAATTTCTCTTATAGTGGAGGTTCTGAAAAATCAACCCAATATATCGGTTTGAACTACAACAAGATAGATGGTACTGTAAGAGGCAATGATGAAGACCAAATTTCTGGACAAATTAATTTGACCAATAAATTAGGCGATAAATGGAAACTAGATACTAGAATTTTTGCTTCAATGAGGAAAAGTAATTCATCTCTTTTTCAAGAAAATGGACGACCAGCACCTTTTGATAGTCCCTACAATTTGGATGGTTCTTTGAAACTACTTCCACAGATGCAAACAGATTGGATTGGTACAAGGTCAGCGAATCTTTTATTATATGATGTAAATGGAAACGAAAATTTAGAAAATTCATTGAATTTCACTCCCTATTTTGGGCTAACTTATGAAATGTCACCGAAATTTAAATTTACTTCATCTACTCAGTATAGATATGTAAGTGCATTATCAAAAGTATATCGTTCGGGCGACTCTTGGATAAATGATACAGATTATACGCAAGGACTTTTGGGAACAAATAATGCATCTTTACAAAGACAACAATCAACAGGTCAAAACATATTAAATAATGAGATACTTACTTTTAACCAAAAATTTGAAAAAAGTACAATAAACGCCTTAGTTGGATTTGAGTATCAGTCTCAAGTGGCTGATGGCTTTACTGCAACCAATACAGGATTAGTAAACGGTATTAGTGTTTTAAATGCAACTACAGGGGTACCAATAGTAAAAGGAACACCAACTGAAATATATAGAGTTTCATACTTTACTCAGTTAAATTACAATTTTGATAATAAATATTTTGTAACTGGATCTTATCGACGTGATGGTTCATCTAAATTTGGAAGCGCCAACCGCTTTGGTAATTTCTATTCAGCTTCTGCAGGTTGGCTTATAAGTGGTGAAGATTTTATGAACTATACTTCAAAAACTATCTCTACACTTAAACTAAGGGCTAGCTATGGAGCTACAGGTAACGATAATTTTACTAACTATTCTGCTGTCGAAACTTTTTCTCTAGGTGCAAATTATAATTTTCAAAGTGGTTCTTCGCCATCGCAATATGCAAATCCAAATTTAACTTGGGAGAAAGCCTTCACAGGAAATATTGGTGTTGATTTATCTTTATGGAAAAAATTAGACTTAACCTTTGATTTTTACAGAACCGACAATAAAGATGTATTATATCAAGTTCCACTTGATCCAACTACTGGTTTTAATACAGGTTGGAAAAATATTGGGAATATAAGAAATAAGGGATTTGAATTTTCTGCTTCTGGTAATATTATCAACAATAAAAATTTCAAATGGTATAGTAATTTATCGTTTGCCTACAACTTAAATGAGGTAGTTTCTTTAAATGATGCAGGTGAAAGAGGAATAATAGACGCAAAGTTAAATAGGATTTTAAAAGTTGGAAATGATGTTAGTACATCCTATTTATTTGATTATGTTGGAGCAGATCCGAAAACAGGTTTAGCCACATGGAACACTGTTAATAGCAAGGGTGAAATAGACGGAACTACAACATGGAGACTTAATCCAAACATAGCTTATAAAACCAAAAATCTTTCTCCTCGTTTGACAGGTGGCTTTAATAATAAATTCACATATAAAGGTATTTCCTTAGATGTTATGGTGTCTTATGCAGGTGATTTTTATTCGGCTATTACAAGTGATATATGGTTTAGGAATGGTGAAACCCTTATTCAGGCACAATCAGCTGCTGTATTAGGAAAATACTGGCAAAAAGAAGGCGATCAAGTTTATTTCCCTCGTCCATTTTATACGGTTTATGGCACATCAGCTACTGTACCAAACAAGCCAACTGGTCAAAACCTTGTAAGGGGTGATTTTATTAAAGTGAATTATATTTCATTAAG
>CALPNW020000079.1 GCA_943325035.2 Sphingobacterium thalpophilum
AAGTAGATCTGGTCATGAAAAAGAATGATGAATTATTCGGGATAGAAATAAAATCCGGGAAAAAAATGGATGCTATGGCATTGAAAAGCCTGAACTACTGGCAAAAACAACAACCTGATAGCAACAGTATGTTGATTTACGGCGGAAATGCAACGAGTGAAATCAATACCCGGCAATTTGTTTTACCTTGGAATCAAATAGACCAGGTATAATCTGAAAGTATGAAAAAAATATTTTTTCTCTTTATTGTAGCAGCCTTATCGGCCTGTAGTTCCAACAAAGTAGATACCATCGTGCACAACGCCGTGATCTATACCGTAGATGCTGCTTTTACCGTTGCAGAAGCAATGGCCATCCGGGAGGGCAAAATTATTGCCGTTGGAACGAACGCTGATATCACCCAACAATATTCGGCCACCGAAACGATTGATGCAAAAGGGCAGGCCGTATATCCGGGACTGATCGACGCGCACGCACATTTTGTGGGGTATGCACGCGGATTGTTTCAGGTAGATTTATTTGGAACAACTACCTGGGAAGAAACAGTAGAGCGCGTAAAAGCTTTTGCCGCAAAGCATCCTGAGATGAAGTGGATACAGGGCAGGGGATGGGACCAGAACAAATGGCCGGGTAAAAAATATCCCACCAACGAATTACTGAACGCAGCATTTCCATCCATACCGGTAGTTATTACGCGGGTAGATGGACATGCATCGATTGCCAACAATACAGCTTTGCAACTGGCCGGTATTGAGGCGGGTCAAACCATTACCGGTGGAGATATACAGGTAGCCAATGGTAAACTCACCGGAGTGCTGATCGACAATGCCGACAATGCGGTGTATGCAAAAATACCGGCACCTACCAAAGAAGATTATACCACCTGGTTACAGGCCGCGCAAAAAAATTGCTTTGAGCAGGGCCTTACCACCGTTACCGATTGCGGGCTGAACGCAGATGATGTAGAGCTGCTCGATGAATTGCAGCAGAAAGGCAAACTGGATATGCGATTGTTTGTAATGCTGAGCGATAATGACAATAACCTCAACCTGTACCTGAAGAAAGGACCTTATAAAACAGACCGCTTATTTGTAAATGGCTTTAAAGTATATGCAGACGGAGCGCTGGGAAGCAGAGGTGCCTGCCTGATACACCCCTATACCGATCAGCCGGGATGGAGTGGGTTTTTACTGAGAAACAAAACGCATTATGATTCACTGGCACAGGTATTAAGTACTACGCCCTTTCAAATGTGTACCCATGCTATCGGAGACAGTGCCAACAGGGCCATACTCAATATCTACAATAAATACCTGAAGCCAGCCAATGATAAGAGATGGAGAATAGAACATGCACAGATTGTAGACGTAAATGACTTCCATTTATTTGGTTCGGCAGCAGTAGTTCCATCGGTACAGCCTACCCATGGCACCAGTGATATGTATTGGGCAGAAGCCAGACTGGGCAAGGATCGTATGAAAGGAGCCTATGCTTATAAACAACTGTTGCAAGAAAACGGATGGCTTCCGCTGGGAACGGATTTTCCGGTAGAAGATATCTCTCCGTTCAAAACTTTTTTAGCTGCGGTAGTCCGTAAAGATGCCAAAGGATTTCCGGCAGATGGATTTCAAATGGAGAATGCATTGACCCGTGAGGAGACCATTCGTGGAATGACCATCTGGGCTGCTAAAGCAGGCTTTCTCGAAAAAGAAGTGGGTAGTTTGGAAGCCGGAAAAAAAGCCGACTTTATCCTGCTCAGTAATGACTTGATGAAAGTAGCAGAAACCGAAATTCTCAACACCAAAGTAGCAGCTACATTTATTGCAGGCAAGAAAGTGCACTAGTAGTAATGATCTGCAAGTGAATTTTCGCTGCTCCAAGCCAAAATAAAAAAGTGAAACAAACCAAATAATGGGCCTTTTAAAAATTCTGAAAGAATTTTTGGGTTGACCAGTTTTGGTTTGTTTCACTTTTAGGTTAACCGGTTTCGGGTTAACCAGGTTTGTTTCGCTTTCCCGATAAGTTTATTTGATCTCTCCCACCATTTGTGCCGGAATCACCCATGCATCAAATTCTTCCGGAGTTAAGTAGCCCAGCTTCACGGCCATTTCTTTCAGGGTAGTTCCTTCTTTATGGGCAGTTTGTGCTATTTCAGCGGCTTTGTAATAACCGATCTTGGTATTCAAAGCAGTAACCAGCATCAGACTGTTGTCTACATGTTTTTTAATATTGGCTTTGATCGGTTCAATACCAACGGCGCATTTATCATTGAAGCTAACACAGCCATCTCCGATTAAGCGGGCACTGTGCAGGAAATTAGCGATCATCACCGGCTTAAATACGTTCAGTTCAAAATGACCGTTTGATCCACCGATACCAATGGTCACATCATTACCCATTACCTGAGCGGCAATCATGGTAAGTGCTTCGCACTGGGTAGGGTTTACTTTACCCGGCATGATAGAAGAACCTGGTTCGTTATCCGGAATAAATAATTCCCCGATACCACTTCTTGGTCCGGAAGAAAGCATACGGATATCGTTGGCAATTTTCATCAGGCTAACCGCTACTGTTTTCAATGCGCCATGTGCTTCCACAATCGCATCGTGTGCAGCCAGTGCTTCAAATTTATTTTCCGCAGTAATAAAAGGCAAGCCGGTTAATGCAGCAATATGTTTGGCCACGTTAACGTCGTATCCTTTTGGGGTATTGATACCGGTACCAACGGCCGTTCCGCCTAAAGCCAGTTCACTTAAATGCTCCAGGGTGTTTTTAATGGCTTTTAAGCCATGGTTCAACTGAGAAACATAACCACTCAGTTCCTGGCCTACGGTTAAAGGAGTGGCATCCATAAAGTGTGTACGGCCTATTTTCACCACGTGCATAAAAGCCTTGCTTTTAGCAGCCAGGGTATCCCTTAATTTTTCAATACCTGGGATAGTGGTCTCCATCAATATTTTATACGCCGCAATGTGCATGGCGGTAGGAAAAGTATCGTTGGAACTCTGCGACTTGTTGACGTCGTCATTCGGGTGCAGAAATTTGTCTTTGTCATTCAGTGATCCGCCTTTCAGCACATGGCCTCTGTAAGCAACCACTTCGTTCATGTTCATATTGCTCTGCGTACCACTTCCGGTTTGCCAGATCACCAGCGGAAACTGGTCGCTGAGTTGTCCGCCCAGGATCTCGTCGCACACAGTACCAATCAACGCCGCTTTATCAGCAGCCAATACACCCGCATCGAGGTTGGTTAAAGCCGCCGCTTTTTTCAAAAAAGCAAATGCCTGAATAATTTCTTTCGGCATTTTATTGATGTCCTGCGCGATCTTAAAATTTTCTATACTACGCTGGGTTTGTGCACCCCAGTATACATGTGAAGGAACGTTTACTTCACCCATCGTGTCTTTTTCTATTCTGTATTCCATATGGTTGATTTTATATTTCAGATTTATTTGCCGGTAAAACTGGCTTTTCTTTTTTCCAGAAAAGCAGCAGTGCCTTCTTTCATATCAGCTGTTGCAAAACAGTTTCCAAACTCACTGACTTCCACCGCATACCCATCTTTCGTTTCATCA
Organism: Sphingobacterium thalpophilum; assembly: GCA_943325035.2. Taxonomy (GTDB): domain Bacteria; phylum Bacteroidota; class Bacteroidia; order Chitinophagales; family Chitinophagaceae; genus Sediminibacterium. The sequence goes on from CALPNW020000079.1 coordinate 3,576, forward strand.
AATACGGCATTGGCCGAACGGATACAACCGGCAACCGCCAGCGGCGCTTTACTGTTGATCACCGTTAAAATACTTACGCCTTTTGCCATCAGTTCCTCTGCAGGAACCACGTAGTTCACCAACCCGTATTGCAGGGCAGTGGCAGCATCAATCATCACAGCACTCATCAATAGTTCCATGGCACGGCCCTTGCCGATCAGTTGAGTTAAACGTTGTGTGCCACCATAACCGGGAATCAATCCAAGGTTCACTTCGGGCTGGCCGAATTTTGCATTCTCCGACGCAATTCTGAAATGGCAACTCATGGCCAGTTCACAACCACCACCGAGTGCAAAACCGTTCACACAGGCAATAACGGGTTTGGCAGACTGTTCTATTCTGAAAAAAGTATCCTGCCCCTCTTTAGACAGTTTCATGGCTTCTTCTTTGCTGAACTGGCTGAACTCACTGATATCGGCACCGGCAACAAAAGCCTTGGGACCCGCACCGGTAATGATCACGGATTGAATGGCCGCATTGGAATCAACTTCATCCATCACCAGATTGAGCTCGGCAAAAACGGCCATGTTCAGGGCGTTCAATTTATCGGGGCGGTTGATGGTAACAGTAAGAATTCCCTCTGAAAGTTCAGTTGTTATTGTATTTAAAGTCATTGTTATAAAATTCATTAGAAGGTTATTTATGAATAATGGGCTAAAACATATTGCAAAAACCAATTCGGCAATTGGTCCGTTTTTATCTGGAGTGAATCAGAAAAAATTTCCCCGATTAATTCATGTTTTTTGCCTGAGTTATCAAATAAAAAAACACGGTCACAGATTTTAATAGCAGGGTAAATATTTTTAAGCGTGCTTGTGTATCTTGATGCTATCTTTTGAAAGTTTACTGTATGACCACCTTTTTCTACTCTGTTTTTTACTCTTTCAACGTTAATCTCAGGGAGGTCTGTACACACAAAGTATAAATAAACTTTATACCCTTTTCTTTTTGCGGTATTAATTTCTTTGAGTTTAGAACGATGACTCATTACTGTTTCAAACGAAAATGATTTATTTTTTTTGAATAAGAGCCATCGAATAAATGAAGCAGCAAAAGATGCTTCATAGCTATTGGTGTTATGCAATTTATTAACCAGACAGTTTTCAGCTACTTCAATTTTTATAGTATGACCTTCTTTTACTGCTTTATTGATTAAAGAATTTGCATCAATTGTTTTACTGAAATCTTTTAAATCATGAGCAGTAGCGGTTATCTCAAATAAATTAAGATCAATTAGTCCGGTTTTTGCCAATGCATATTCAATCTCGGCTGCATTCACAAATGGCAGCTGATTAAAATATTCATTTACCTCATTGAAAAGTGTGGTTTTGCCCGATCCATTTGGGCCTGCGAATACTCGAAGTCGTTTAGTTTTTTGCATGAAAAACCATTCCCTTTTTTAAAACCAATTGGTCTTTCAGAATAATCTTTTTTCTTGGAGAAGTTTCATACACTTTTAATTCCCCATTAGGTTTTTCTTTATATACAATCCCATTTTGCATAAATGTGATATCAAGCCCTAAAGCTTTGGAAGTACGGATAGCATTTTTTGCTGCGTTTATGCCTGCTTTTACTAAAACGCTGGTTTCTTTACTGTCAGACTTAAATCTTTTCTTCTTTAAAACAGATAATGCCATTTTTACACTTTTTTATCGTCGTATAAATTTACGCTTAATTTCCAATGAAATTACAAGCTGTTTAGTTGCTCCTATATTTAAAAACTCCTGTTCACCGCAACCCATTCGCCGATGTAAGCGGCAATATCGGTTAAGGTAGCGCCGGGTGCAAAAAGTTTACCCACGCCCATGGCATTGAGTTCATTCATGTCTTCTTCCGGAATAATACCACCACCGGTGAGCAACACATCGTTCATTCCTTTCTCTTTCATCAGGCCAATTATTTTGGGGAACACGGTCATGTGTGCACCACTTAAGATGCTCACACCAATGGCATCTACATCTTCCTGCAAAGCGGCATTCACCACCATTTCAGGCGTTTGCCTTAAACCGGTATAAATCACTTCCATGCCGGCATCCCGCAAAGCGGTTGCAATGATTTTAGCGCCACGATCGTGACCATCTAAACCTACTTTGGCTACCAAAACCCGGAGTGGTCTTTTCATATGCTTCAATTATGCAGGTATCAATTAGAGAGGTAAGAAAGTGCAAAATTAACTCAAATGTGCTTAGGTTTACCATACGAAATAATAAAGCCATCTACCATGCAGTACAGAAAATTCGGTAATACAGACCTACTGGTAAGTGAGATTGGTTTTGGCAGCTGGGCCATCGGGGGTTCCGCCAATGTGGGAGGAGTAGAAATAGGCTGGGGCCCTTCGGACGATGCTATATCTGTGAAGGCCATCAACGCCGCGCTCGAAGCAGGCATCAACTTTTTTGATACGGCCGATTTTTATGGCTTAGGGCATGCCGAAACCCTGTTGGGTAATACGCTGGCCGGTAATAAGAACGTGCTGATTGCCAGTAAAGTAGGGCAGAAAGTAGGAGCAGATGGTAAGATCCAGATCGATTACAGCAAAGACCATATTCTACAAGCCTGCGACCTGAGTTTGCAGCGCTTAAAAAGAGACCATATCGATTTTCATCACCTGCATGTGGCCCGTATGACGCACCTGGAGCAGGGTGATTGTATAGAAGCCATGCAGTTGCTGCAACAGCAGGGAAAGATCCGGTACTGGGGTATTTCACTCATTACCTTCAACCCGTTTCCGGAAGCAGCATTTTTTATGAAGAACCACCTGGGGAACGGATTTCAGCTGGTCTTCAACCTCATCAACCAGAAAGCATTGCCGGTGATGGAAGCGGCTGCTGCAAAGGGATACGGCATTATTGCCCGCATGCCATTGCAGTTTGGATTGTTGTCCGGAAAAATAAATGAGGACACTGTTTTCTCCAGTGATGATCACCGCAGCAACCGCCTGGTACCTGCCATCATCCGGTCTGTACTCGATATCATGAACGACCAGATCTGGCCATTGCTCAATAAATACGATACCACGGCAGCAGGGCTGGCCTTGAGTTATATACTCAGCTATCCCGAAGTGTCTACGGTTATTCCGGGCATCCGCACACCCGAACATGTGGCACTCAATACCAGACATATTGTGGACCTGCAACCCGAAGACCAACTCTTTCTGCGCAATTTATACGATACGCATTGGCAGGGCGTGATGGAGCTGATGGAGAAACAAGGGTAGTACTATTGGTACATTTTACAGCATCGAAAGCACGTGCCTGATTCTGCCTACAGTAGCTTCTTTGCCAATGGCAGCAGCAATATCAAATACACCCGGTCCAAATTTTCCACCTACCAGCATGATGCGAAAAGGCAGCATTAATTCGCCGGGTTTCAACTGATGAACCGCAGCCATTTCTTTGAATTCTTTTTCGAGGTCCGGGCCGTTCCAGGAGTTGCTGAGTTCGTAGGCATTGGCCAGTTCAATGAAGAACATATTTTTTTTATCGTCCCATTTTGGTTGAATGGAATCGGTATCAAAATGCACGGGTTCTTTAAAGAAGAAAGCAATGTGTTGCACAAAATCGGAGAGAAGCGTACAACGTTCTTTCACCAGGTCAATGGCTCCATTCAGTAACGCATCATCGGTAATAATAATATTTTCATGGGCCAGCACGGCTTTCACCTTGCTGTTCAAATCTGCAGCAGGCAAGCGTTTGATCCATTCGTGGTTGAACCATTTTGCTTTTTCAAAATCAAATTTAGCGCCGCCTTTATGAACGCGATCCATCGAAAATTTACTCACCAGTTCATCGAGTGTAAATATTTCATTGTCCGTTCCATCGTTCCATCCCAGTAAAGCAAGCAGGTTTACAAAAGCTTCGGGCAAAAAGCCGCGCTCTTTAAATCCAACTGTTTTTTCGCCGGTTTTAGGGTCGGCCCAGTCCATGGCAAAAACAGGAAATCCTAAACGGTCACCATCTCTTTTACTCAGTTTTCCGTTGCCATCTGGTTTTAAAATCAATGGAAGATGTGCCCACTGAGGCATCTCCGCTTCCCATCCTAAATATTTCCACAACAGCATATGAACAGGTGCAGAAGGCAGCCATTCTTCGCCCCGGAAAGCGTGTGTAATTTTCATGGCGTAATCATCCACCACTACTGCCAGGTGGTAAGTAGGCATACCATCGGCCTTTAATAAAACCTTATCATCTACCTGAGAAGTATGAAAAGAAACTTCACCGCGAATCATATCTACAAAAGAAACCGTTTCGTTCTCCGGCATTTTTATCCTTATCACATAAGGCATTCCTGCAGCCAACAGTTCGGCTGTTGCTTCCGCAGAAAGCATGATCGAATTATGCATGTGTTTTCTCAGCGAATGATTGTACTGGGGAGAAGGGTTCTCGGGTGTTTTATGATCAATGCGCATCTGCTCCAGTTCTTCTGTAGTATCAAAAGCATAGTAGGCAAATCCTGCAGCCACCAGTTGTTCTGCAAATTGACGGTAGGAGGCTTTGCGTTCACTCTGTCTGTAGGGGGCAAAAGGCCCGCCGTGTTTAGGACTCTCATCGGGCTCTAAACCGCACCACTTCAGGGTATTGAAAATATAGTCTTCGGCACCTTCCACAAAACGGGTTTGGTCGGTGTCTTCAATGCGCACAATAAAATCACCCCCCTGTTGTTTGGCAAACAGGTAATTGAACAATACCGTTCTAACACCACCCAGGTGTAAACCACCTGTAGGAGATGGTGCAAAACGAACCCTTACTTTTTTATTCATATTGCAAATATAAACCGTAAAAATCCTAGTTTCAATATATGCGGAGCATTCGATTACTGATCATCTTCCTGTTTATGACACAGCTGGCCGAAGCGCAAATCACCTACCAGCAGGTTTGGGTAGATTATGATTCGGCCTGGACCTTCCGTAATCTGCAGTTAATCCCCATCCGATTCAGGGGCCAGGGACCCGGCATGGCGTTCTACCGGCAAATGCTGCCAAACAAATACACCACGCTGCAGGAAGGAATGAAAACGGGAAAGGTGAAAGTAAAAGAGTTCATTTCTAAGGGCGATGCAGACGTACACATTTTAAGCATTTACAATAATTCCGATAAAACCATCCTCATCAATGCCGGAGAACTGATTGGCGGTGGAAAGCAGGACCGGATGGTAGGAGAAACCAAATTAATACCACCGGGCAAGGGAGAACAATACATCACGGTGTATTGTGTGGAGGAAGGCAGATGGAGCAGCAAGCCCCGCAATTTCAGCTATGGAGGCAATGCGGATCTGGATCTGCGCAAAACGATGGATCTCACCGAGCACCAGGCAGAGATCTGGAAAGCTATTAAAGATGGCCTGCGGGAACAGCACATTCCTTCATCCACATCGGCCTATGCACAGTTAGACCGGGAAGCCCTGAAGGCCGACTCTGCCTATAGCGCTTTCTTTAACGGAAAGATGGCAACAACAGATAGTTCCTTTGCCGGATTTCTGGCCATATCGGGCGGGCGGATACTGGGAACCGAATTGTTTGTAACACCCTCTTTATTCAATAATGCATGGTCATCGATGCTCGCAGCATTCAGCAGAACGGCCATCAGCAAGGGTTCTCTGCCATCGGTCAACATCAAACGAATGGAAGTATTTATGGATTCCTTGCTGGAGAATGAAACCTCCCAGAAAAAAACACTGGCTCATAGCGGCAAAGCCTATAAATATGAAAAACTGGTGATCGGATTAATTGCCTACGGATATTAATTACCAGGAGTTATCAGGGGGAACGAATATTAAGCAGCAAGGAATATCTTTATAGTATGTATCTGGTAAAAACACCCTGGTGGCTGCGGGCCCTGTACCCTAAAGAATTGGTATGGCAACTGCCAGCAACCGAAAAAATCATCTACCTCAGTTTTGATGATGGCCCACACGAAACGGCCACACCGTATGTATTGGATCTGTTGAAGCAATACAATGCCAAAGCCAGTTTTTTTTGTATCGGAAAAAATGTACGGAAGTACCCGGAAATTTATCAGCGGATCATTGATGAAGGACATGCTGTTGGCAATCATACCGAACACCATGCCAATGGATGGAAGGTACCCAACGAAAAATATTTCGCAGACATTAAACAGGCTGCAGTAATCATCCACAGCAAATTGTTCCGACCACCTTATGGAAGAATCCGCCGGTCACAGATCAGGCATTTGATGGGTAAGTATAAAATCATCATGTGGAGCCTGCTCAGTGGTGATTTTGATGTACAGCTCAGTCCGGAAGCCTGTTGCGCCAATGTTATTCACCATGCCAAGGCCGGATCGGTGGTGGTATTTCACGACAGTACCAAAGCCTGGGACCGGATGCATTATGCCTTACCCAGGGTGCTGGAACATTTTAGGGCACAGGGCTACCAGTTCAACGTCATTCCGCAATAGCCATTCATGGTCCGCAGTTCAGTTCAACTGCAAAAAAATAAAATGACCGGGATAGGGCTAAAAAAAGGGAAGGCCAGAGTAGAAACTCCGGCCTGTTTTTTTAATCCGTACCCTATGAAAACAAAAATGACAGTGAGAGATGGTCTTTTATCCAACACTGTTTAGTTACTTATAAATCCCAATTATTTCTATATGCTCTTGTTGTATCAATCATCTTGCAGACTATAACCGTTCGAATCTATTAAACGACTGCTTGCCCGATTTTATTTTCCCGGGCCTAAAAAAAATGTTCGAAATTTGCAAAATGATCCTGATAGACACCCATTGTCATTTATATGCAGAAGAGTTTAAGGAAGAGGCAGATGCAGTCATCACCCGGGCTAAAGCGCAGGGTGTCAGCAAGTTCTATCTGCCGGGCATAGACAGTACGGAGATTGCCGGAATGCTTGCTTTAGAGCAAAGCTATCCGGGAACCTGTATAGCCATGATGGGATTGCATCCCTGTTATGTAAAAGAGAATTACCGGCAGGAGCTGGAGATCGTAAAAGATTGGCTGGATAAGCGGCCATTTGCAGCAATAGGAGAAATAGGCCTCGATTATTACTGGGATACCAGTTTCAAGGAACAACAGCAGGAATCGTTCCGCCTGCAAATGGACTGGGCACTCGAAAAAGGGATGCCCATTGTGATCCATACCCGCAATGCCATGCAGGAAACCATTGAACTGGTAAAGCCCTATGCGGCCAGAGGATTAAAGGGCATTTTTCATTGTTTCAGCGGCAGCAATGAATCTGCTGTACAAATCACCCAGATGGGCTTTTTGCTGGGCATAGGGGGTGTTATTACCTATAAAAATGCCGGATTGGGAGAAGTTCTGGCCAATATTGAACTGGAACACCTTGTTTTAGAAACCGATGCACCTTATTTAACACCTGTGCCGTTCCGGGGAAAAAGGAACGAAAGCAGCTATTTAACCTATATTCTGGCTAAACTTTCGGAGGTTAAACAGCTGCCGGAAGCGGAGATCGCAGCCATCACAACCGCCAATGCGGAAAAATTATTCGGTGGGTGAGGGCTGAACCACTATTTTTGCTCCCCGTTAAACAGAGAGGTGTCCGAGTGGTTGAAGGAGCACGCCTGGAAAGTGTGTAAACGGGTAACTGTTTCGAGGGTTCGAATCCCTTCCTCTCTGCTAAAAGCCGCTATCGAAAGATTGCGGCTTTTTTTGTTACAGATAGCAGAATGGGTCGTGAATTTGAGCATTTGTAATGCTAATAATTCAATCTGATAAACAATTTACTTGAAATCTACGGTAAGAGAAAAATCTATAGATGGGAATGGCCGCTATAATTTTATATTCAAGTTATTTATTGCAAATTATTAATACTCTACTTGTCTCAGCGATTTTGTGAGGCTCCGAATAATCATTGTCACTTAAATCAAGGCTAAATTGAAATTCATCTATAAGCTTGAATTGTTCGATGTTTTGATTTTCCATAGAGGGTTGTTTTCCTCTAAAACTGTAAAGCTATATCCGAATAAGACCGGTTGTGTTTACGCTATTTCAGGACGGGACAAGGTCTTGATTTAGGAATGCCCCTAAAAATAGGGGGTCTGTTAATTAGGTGTTCAATACGGGTTTTACTTATATTAGTGATCCTAAAAATGGATT
>CALPNW020000080.1 GCA_943325035.2 Sphingobacterium thalpophilum
ACCTGGATCTCACTGCTTTCTACACCTATTTCAATAACCGTATTGCAGGAGATTTTGAATCGGACCCCAATACGATCATTTATAAAAACCTGAATGGATATGCGGATAGTAAGGGCGTTTCCGCCAATATTGATTTCAGCAACAACAGCCGCTGGAAATTTATTGCCGGTGCCACTTACATGGAAACATCGCTGATACAGAACGGAGTCAGAACGCAGCAATTGCTCACCGAAAAATTAACCGGAACCTGGTCGGTATCTTATAAAGTTCCGGGTTTGCACCTCGATATAGATTATACTGGTAATGTATACAGCCCTATGCGCCTGCCCTTATCGGGGTTACTGGATCCCAGAAGTGCCTATTCGCCCTGGTGGAGTATTCAGAACATACAGCTGAGTTTTCACCAATGGCATTCGGTTGAAGTGTTTGCGGGGGTTAAAAATATACTGAACCATACGCCTGCAAAGGGAAACCCCTTTTTAATTGCACGGGCCAATGATCCTTTCGACAAGCAGGTGCAATACGATGTAACAGGAGCAGTAATGGTTAATGCCGCTAATCCCTATGGATTAACCTTTGATCCCAATTATGTGTATGCGCCTAACCAGGGCACCCGGTTCTTTGCCGGGGTACGGTATCAAATGAGATAAATGCATCTCTGTTGCAAAAAATAGTATATTTGGTTTCTAAATAAAAAAATGATGCGAGCTGTTCAGCAAAAATTACCGGTGACCGTATTGAGCGGGTTTTTAGGCGCGGGGAAAACAACTTTATTGAATCATATACTCCATAACAAATCTGGTATGCGGGTGGCGGTGATTGTAAATGATATGAGTGAGGTGAATATAGATGCTCAGCTTGTTAAGAATGAAAATACATTGAGCCAAACCGAAGAGAAACTGGTAGAAATGAGCAATGGTTGCATTTGTTGTACCCTGCGCGAGGATCTGTTGAGAGAAGTGGAGCGTTTAGCAAATGAAAACAGGTTTGATTATTTGCTGATTGAAAGCTCAGGTATTAGCGAACCACTTCCGGTTGCTCAAACTTTTTCTTATCAGGATGAAGCCAATGGGATTGACCTTAGTAAGATCTCCACATTAGATACAATGGTAACAGTGGTGGATTGTTTCAATTTTATGAAAGACTTTTCTTCAGTTAAAACGGTGCAGGAAGAAAAAATGAGTAACCTGGAAGGGGATCATAGAGCAATAGTAAATCTGTTAACTGATCAGATTGAATTTGCCAATGTGATTATTTTAAATAAAACGGATCTGGTATCTGCTAAGCAGGCTGGTTTGATCCGGTCGATGATCAAAAAACTCAATGCCAGTGCCACAATAATCAATAGTGAAATGGGAAAGGTTGCTCTGACATCTATTCTGAATACCGGCTTATTTGATTTTGAAAAGACATCTCAGAGTGCCGGATGGATTGAGGAACTTACAAAAGAGCATATACCTGAAACTGCTGAGTATAATATAACTTCTTTTATTTTCAGGGATAAAAGACCTTTTCACCCGCAAAGATTTTGGGACTATCTGAACAACGACTGGCATATAAATATCATCAGAAGTAAAGGGTTATTCTGGATCGCCAGCCGAAAAGACTGTGCATTAAACTGGAGTCAGGCTGGAGGAAGTTTGAAAGCAGATAATGCGGGTGTATGGTGGAGCAGCATGCCTTTTAATGAGCGAATCAATTATCAGGTATTTATGGAAAATCAGGCCGAAATTGAAAAAGGGTGGAATAAAAGATTCGGTGATCGTAATAACGAACTGGTGATCATAGGCCAGGAAATGAATGAGTCTCTGATTATCCATGAACTGGAGTCTTGTTTATGTACTGAAGAAGAAATAAAAGCAATGGAAGAAGGATTGGTATTTAAAGATCCTTTCCCTTTGTATAGTTAGCTTTCAGTACCTTCACTGTATGGAACAAGAACAAATAATAACTGGTACAGAAGTTATCGCAAAAGCAGCTGGCCCGATCGTGATCGCTTCTAAATGCATTATTACCAAACCAGATGGTACGGTTGACATTAAAGAAAAAGTGTCCTTCTGTGGTTGTGGCGCGTCTGCCAATAAACCCTACTGCGATGGTTCCCATAAAGCACTGATTGCAGCAGATCCCAATACAGTCGCATGAAAAAAACAGTCGTATTAGGGGCTTCTGAAAATCCGGACCGCTACAGCTATTTAGCCGTGAACCTGCTGAATCGTCATGAGCATCCTGTGGTGGCAATCGGCCGCAAAGCAGGAGCAATAAATGGTATTCCCATTATAACCGAACACCCTGCAGAGCAGGGAGTAGATACAGTTACGCTGTACCTGAATCCCACCGCACAAAAGGAGTACTACAATTATATTTTATCCCTGAATCCCAAGCGCATCATTTTTAATCCGGGAACGGAGAACGATGAACTGGCAGCACTTGCCGGGTCTAAAGGAATCAACACCATGGAGGCCTGTACTTTAGTATTGCTGAACACAGGGCAATATTAACGATTGCAACACCTGAACAAAACCATCCGAGCCTGTTTATCGGAGCGGATGATAATTACTGTTAATTGGATTCTATGATAAAGTTCCGGCTCATGGCTATTGTAGTTGCACTGTCAATGGCAGCCTGCAAAACTCCTGCTCCAAACAAGTCAACTTCAACATCAGCGGAAGCTGCTGATTCATTAACGATAGCGTTCGGTTCCTGCAATGATGTAAAAAATCCCAATCTGTTATGGGATGATATAGTGGCTAAAAATCCTTCGCAGTGGCTATGGCTGGGAGATAATGTGTACGGCAGTGAATCGGACCTGAATTCCTTTGCTGTGAATTATACGAAACTGCTAGCAGACAGCGGCTACAGGCAATTGCAAAAAGTAGCCGCAACAGACGGAATATGGGATGATGGGGAATTTGGAAAAAACAATGGCGGAGCTGATTATATCTATAAAGACAGTACTAAAAATATGCTGCTCAATTTCCTGCAGGTTCCGGATACCGATAGCAGAAGAAAAAGGGGAGGTGTTTATTTCAGCAAAACCCTTCAGCACAAAGAGCTTTCAGTAAAAATGATTTTTCTGGATACCCGTTATTTCAGAGACACCCTGATTTATCAGAAAGATTCCATCGTTCCCAATCCAACAGGTGATATGCTTGGAGCGGCGCAGTGGGAATGGCTGGCCAGTGAATTAAAAAACAACCCAACAGATCTTACCATCATAGTATCCGGTATTCAGGTGCTGGCTACCGGACATCGTTTTGAAAAGTGGAGTAATTTTCCTGCATCAAAAGAAAAATTATTTCAGCTGCTGGGCAAATACACGCCCCCAAAAATGTGCTTCATCAGCGGGGATCGGCATATTGGGGAGATCTCAGCAACTTCCATCAAAAGCTTGCCCTATCAACTGATCGATGTCACCAGCAGCAGTCTTACCAACCCCTGGTCCAAACCCCGTCCGGAAGCCAATATTTACAGAAAAGGGCAACTGGTATATCCCGTGAATTTCGGACTGATCAGCATCCGGAAAAAATCCGGTGTCACCAACGTTACCGTTTCGCTGGAAGGCAACAACGGGCAGCAGTATGCGACCATTTCTTTTTAAACTATCCGCCCCAACCTTCCCGGTCTAAACTCCGGTATTGAATGGCTTCTGCAACATGCTCCGGTTTGATTTCATCACTCGCAGCAAGATCAGCGATGGTTCTGCTGACTTTTAAAATGCGGTCGTAAGCCCTTGCACTGAGGTTCAATCGTTCCATGGCTCTCTTTAATAAGTTTTCAGATACCTTACTGAGCACACATCGTTTTCTGGAAAGCCCTGCACTCATTTGTGCATTGGCATAGATGCCTTCTTCCGTTTTAAAACGTTCCGTTTGTATAGCTCTGGCGGCCATTACTCTTTGCCGGATGGCTGCAGAGGATTCTCCTTTTTGTTCACTGCTCAGTGAGTCGAAACTTACAGGAGTAACTTCCACGTGCAGATCAATGCGATCGAGCAGGGGCCCGGAAACCTTGTTTAAATATTTTTGTACCATACCGGGTGCGCAGGTACATTCTTTTTCCGGATGATTGTAATAGCCGCAGGGGCAGGGATTCATAGAAGCTAGTAACATAAAACTGGCCGGAAAGTCCAGCGCAATTCTTGTTCTGGAAATACTTACTTTTCTTTCTTCCATCGGCTGCCGCATTACTTCCAGCACTGTTCGCTGGAACTCGGGCAGTTCATCTAAAAACAAGACCCCGTTGTGTGCCAGTGAAATTTCTCCGGGTTGTGGGTTGCCTCCTCCGCCAACCAGTGCGATATTAGAAATGGTATGATGGGGCGAACGGAATGGTCGTTTATTGATCAGGGCACTATTGGCAGGCAACTTTCCTGCAACGCTGTGAATTTTGGTGGTTTCCAGTGCTTCCTGTAAACTCAGTGGCGGAAGTATGGTCGGTAAACGCTTTGCGAGCATGGTTTTTCCGGCGCCTGGTGGTCCGATTAAAATTGCATTGTGCCCACCTGCTGCTGCAATCTCCAGTGCCCGTTTAATAGTCTCCTGTCCCTTTACGTCGGAAAAATCAAAGTCAAACTGGTCTTGTGTTTGAAAGAAATCTTCCCGGGTATTCACCAGCTCCGGTTGCAGTGATGCTTCATCCGCAAAAAAACGAACCACATCATTTAAGTTACTGACGCCATATACCAGCAGGTTGTTCACCATAGCCGCTTCCCGCACATTGGCTTTAGGTACAATCAGTCCTTTGAATCCTTCTTTTCTTGCCTGTATGGCAATCGGTAATGCCCCTTTAATGGGCTGAACTGAACCATCCAGCCCCAGCTCACCCATGATAATGTAATTACACAAACGGGCTGGATTTTCCAGTTGTTCACTGGCGCCCAATACCCCCAGGGCAATCGGCAGGTCCAATGCGGAACCCGACTTACGGATATCGGCAGGCGCAAGGTTTACCACCACTTTGGTGCGGGGCATATGAAAGCCATTGGTTTTGATGGCACACTCTGTTCTTTGTAAACTTTCCCGGACTGCACTGTCGGGTAATCCTACAATGGAATAGCCCTGACCCATGCTTACATTTACTTCAATGGTAATAGTAATTGCTTCTACACCGTACACGGCGCTGCCAAATGTTTTTACAAGCATAAACGGATGTTGATCCGAAGAGATAACCTACTGGAATCCTCTCACGGGAGTTAATGAATGAGAGGCTACAAACAATACGAATATAAATAAATTAGTTCAACCAGCGATTAACGATTCTGCCGGCAAAGAATACATTCATTCCTTAATGAACACCTGCTTTAACGGCACGGGATCCCATGCTGTATTCCTATAATATTTCCTTTTCCTGAATCGGTTCCGATGGTCACCAATGCCTCTTTTTCACATACTGGTTTTTCAAGTACCTGATCGGTTTGTGGTACGCCTGGTAATACCCATAAATTATCGATGACCACCATCGCAGCAACAAAGGCAATCAAACGCAAAAAGATTTTGATAGCGGGAAAATTTGCAATCAGTATACTTATAGTTTCTCTAACAAGTCAACAACACCTTCCCTTTTGAGAATGAGATAACCCAACCGGTCATTGCTTATGCCTTCCTTCAATTGGTAACTGAATATCAGCTGGTCGTTTTTAACTGCAGTTTCAAAATAGCGGAACTGAATATTGGGGTACTTTTTGAGGGAATCGCCGATTTCATATAAGTGAGTAGATAAAATAAACAGGGCATTATTTAATTTGAGTAACCCCTCAATAACAATTGTACTGCACTTTACAGCATCCTGCTGGTTAGTACCTTTAAAGAGTTCATCGATCAGTATCAGCCATTTTTTTCCATCATTGATGGTAGTGATTGTATTCTTGATACGTTGCACTTCATTGAAGAAAAAACTCTCCCCTCTGGCAATATTATCGGCTATCTGAATGTTACTTAGAATTCCATTAAAATAACTCAGTTTCATTTGCTGAGCAGGAACACCCATACCAATATGTGCCAGGAAAACGGCAAGTCCGGATGCTTTAATAAAAGTGCTCTTACCGGCCATATTTGCGCCGGTTAAAAAAAGAAAATTTGCTTTTTCCGACAGATGTATCCGGTAAGCTACCGGCAGGGGCAGCATAAAATGAAAGAGTCCGGTTGCTTCCACCATTGGCTGGTCCTGGTCCAGAAAATCAGGAAAGCAAAATCCGTATTTTTCGCCCGCTTTGGCCAGGCTTAAATAGGCATCCAGCTTTGCATGGATATTGATCAGTTCTTCTGCGGCTGCTTTAAATTTAAACCGGATGTAATTGGCATAAGTCAATACCTCCGTAGTACTCAGTTTTTCTTTGTTCTGCTGAATCATCTGCTGAATCAGGTCTTTGTTCAGTATCGTTTCTATACGTTCCGATAACCGGGATAGTAGCTTGCAATCGGGGGAATTGCCCGTCAGGCGGGCAATGGTCTGCATTCCCTGTAAAAAATCAAGGGCGTGCTGAACAGTAAACTGCGTTAATGAGAAATCGCTTTTATGAAAAAAACGGTACCATTCACTGTTGATGGTTTGCGGAGTTTCCGGGTATGTATCTACCTGTGTTTCAAAAAATTTCTGTAACACCATATTGGTGCCGTTGGTTGGGCTGACAGGCCACTTGTTAATAACCGCAGTTAAGTGCCGAATTGTTTTTTGAGTATCTGTAATGGCATGCACATTATCCAGCGGGTGTGCCAGTAAATACCGGAGATAATCTCTTCCTCCGTTGGTAAGTGTATGGTTGAGATGATGAAATACCGATTGCTCTTCATCGGGATGAAAGATAGCGAGGTCATTCAGTGTTATTTTATCTGCTTGCATAGCTTGGCCTGGTTAGTCCCGGTTAAAATAGAGTCTTTCTCCCCACTGTGATTCATCGAACAGCCCTTTTGCATAAACCGGATGCCCGTTTACAAAAGTATAGTCTATCGTTGCCGGAACGGTAAAGCCCTCCAGAGGGCTCCATCCGCATTTATAATGGATATTTTCTTTGGTAATGGTGCTGGGCTGGTTCATGTCTACCATCACCAGGTCTGCATAATATCCTTCGCGGATATAACCCCGCTCTCTGATCTGGAAGCAATCTGCCACTGAATGACTCATTTTCTGTACCATTTTTTCGAGTGTGATCTTTCCTTCGTTCACATAGTGCAGCATCAGTTGCAGGGAATGCTGTACCAGCGGAAGTCCTGCATGTGCATGTTCATAATCTTCCTGCTTCTCTGCCCAGGTATGCGGTGCATGATCGGTTGCTATAACATCCAGCCGGTCATCGTTCAGTGCCTCCCATAATGCATCTCTGTTGTAGGACGCTTTTATAGCAGGGTTGCATTTGATCTGGTTACCCAGTTTTGCATAATCATTTGCCGTAAAATGTAAATGGTGGATACACACTTCTGCGGTAATCATTTTGTCTTTTAACGGAATCATATTGGTAAACAGCTGCAATTCTTTTTGTGTGGTAATGTGCAGAATATGTAACCGGCTGCCATTTCTTTTGGCGTATTGAATGGCTTTAAAGGAAGATTCAAAGCAAACTTCTTCATCCCGTATGATGGGATGGTCGGACGCTTCTAAATGCGGCTTGATTCTTTTCAGGTCTGCAAACTTCTGACGGAACATGGGCTCGTCCTCACAATGCGTAGCAATGAGCATTTCTGAATTGGCGAATACCTGTTCCAGAACCAACGGGCTGTCTACCAGCAGGTTTCCGGTAGAAGACCCCATGAATATCTTCAGACCGCAAATTTGTTGTTTCAGTTGATTGGCTTTTAAGATCTCTTCCATATTATCATTGGAAGTACCCATGAAAAAGGAATAGTTGGCCAGTGAGCACTCGTTGGCCCTTGCATATTTTTGCTGAAGCAGGTCCAGCGTAAAAGCAGGCGGGTTGGTATTGGGCATTTCCATGAACGAAGTAGTTCCTCCGGCAACTGCAGCTCTTGCTTCCGAATAAATGGTGGCTTTGTGGGTAAGACCCGGTTCCCTGAAATGCACCTGGTCATCTATTACACCGGGCAATAAAAATTTACCGGTTCCGTTTATTTCGTTTACACGGGCTTTGATGCCGATACTGCCGCCGATCTTTTCTATCCGGCTGTTTTTTATCAGCAGATCACCATAAATCCTTTGTCCTTCGTTGATGATGCACGTATCTTTAACAATGGTATGTTGCATAACTATTAATTAGAGTCTAAATTATTATTTGTGATGCAATTTATTAAATCTCTTTGCTTTGCCGCTGTTTTTCTGGTTTCTATGCTTGCAAACGACCAATCGGGCTATATACCAACGAACAGTTGGCGGGCCGGCTGAGCAAGATTGATGAATAGAAGATGGAACGGTTTCTGGTGAACCATGCAGAATGGACACGCAGAGAAGACCTGAATAAACCGCAATCGATGTTCTGCGATTTCTTCCACTCCAAGGGCAACTGCTTTGAAGTGAACAACAAAGATTTTCACCTGCAGGTAAATCCATTGCTCTATGTGCAAAATCGGGTAAAGCAGTTCAACGCCATACCGGGTGAGGGATTTTAGCAATACCGCCTTATTTCTTAAAGTAGATACCCACATCTGGAAGCTGTATTATGAAAATCTCTTCATCGATGTAAACTTCAACAGGAGAACTTATAAAACGCAGTTAACCGGTGTTACACTTAATGCAACGGTTGGTACCAGCGCTATCCGCTGGTATATGGCAAGAAGAACTTTTGCATTTTAGTAAAGCGGAAAGAAGTGGGCGGGTACCATTAATCCTCGAGGTGCAGGGAGAACACAATCATTCTCGATTGTATCTTATCCAGCACACTGGAGTACTTTAATGCAGGATCCAGCTGATGAATATTGGAAAGACCATAGCTTACTTTTATTTCCGGTGAGATCGTTACAAAAGGCAGGTAAAAATTGAATCCTATCCCTGCTTCCAGCCCCATGTCTACTCTTTTTAATTTAACCATATCCTCTGCATTGCGTGCAGTGGAATTGCTCGATAAATCGATATCGTATTTTATTCCTCCCAGCAGGTAGGTTCTGAAATTACCAATCCGGTCGGAGTTGAATTTAAACTGAAATGGAAAACTAACGAGGGAGGAGGGCAGCGTCTGTAACTGGTTGGATCCTTCGCCGGGCAATGTCTGTCCCAGTTTATAGGCAATAGAACGGGCACCTCCGATAATTAATTGCGGGTTCGCACGGATCTGCAGATGGTCGGATAATCTGCCTGTAGCAAGTAACCCCATGGTAATGCCACCACTTGATCCGGGCTCTGTAACCAGTATGGTATCGCTGTTTAAAAACAGGGGTGATTTGGAAACCTGCAGGTAAGAACTGTTATAGCCAAGGGTGATGCCAAAATAATAGGCCTGGTTCTCCCTTTCCATTCTGTAAAGCCTTTTCTGGGCATAAGAATGGTGCATAATACCTGTAAGAGATATCAGCAGCAGAACTATTTGCTTCCGCAGTAAATAGTGCATATTCCGAAACTAAGCTTTTTCAAATAAGTTTGTGTAAATCCTGCGCCATTCATGATGTTTAAAAATGATTGTCCCTCCGGAAATGCCTGAACGCTATCGTTCAGGTATTGGTATGCCTCCCTGTTCTTTGAGAAGAAATTACCAATGGTGGGGGTAATAATATTCATATACAAATGGTAGAACTGTTTAAATAAGGGTGCAGAGGGTTTAGAAAATTCCAGCACCACCATCTTTCCGCCTGGTTTTAATACCCGGTACATTTCTCCCAGTCCTTTTTCGAGGAGCTGAAAATTTCTTACGCCAAATGCTACAGTGATTGCATTAAATTGATTGTCTTCGAAAGGGAGGTTTGCACTATCCCCATTTTGAAGGGTTATATAAGGGTTGAGCTGCTTGTCTGTCAGTTTTTTTCTTCCGATCTCCAGCATGCCATCCGAAATATCAATACCAATGATTTTTTCGGGATGCAGGATCTTATGGGTAAGTATGGCTACATCCGCTGTTCCGGTGGCCACATCCAATACTGTTTTGGGATTCAGTTCCTTTAATTCTGCAATGGCCTTTTTTCTCCACCAGATATCAATTCCTGCACTCAGAAAACGGTTCAGAAAATCATATTTAAAGGCGATACTGTTGAACATATCGGCCACCTGGTCTTTCTTGGTTTGTTCGCTCTTTTTAAAAGGCACTATCTCATCGTGTGCAAATTTTCCCATGGGCCAAAGATATTCATTTTACGGCCTTTTTAGGGCTGGTCCTGAACGAAACCTTCCCGGATCTGGTTAATATTTAGCGAAAATTGCCAAGAGCCTTATCTTCGCAGCGAGTGGAAGCAAGAATTTACAAATCAACAGGTAGCTGGTACATCGCCAAAGCGGCAGACGGTAAGGTATATAATGCCAGGGCCAAGGGTATTTTTAAGATAGACGGAATCACTTCCACCAATCCTATTGCTGTAGGAGATTATGTGGCAATGGATATTGAAGATGTACAGGAAGAGTCGGCCATTATTAAGGAAATCTATGACCGGAGGAATTATGTTGCCCGTACATCGCCGCACAATAAGCACCAGCACCATATCATTGCATCCAATCTCGATCAGAGTTTTTTGTTTGCCACACTCAAAGAGCCCAAAACCTCTCAGGGCTTTATAGACCGGTTTTTAATTTCCTGTGAATCTCACCATATACCTGCTGTGATCATTTTCAATAAAGCCGATCTGTACGGTGAAAAGGAAATGGCACGCTTCGAATACCTGAAGGAAATATATACCGCTATTGGCTATACGGTGGTACTTACCAGTGTAGAAAAGGAATTGGGACTGGATGAGGTAAGGGTATTGCTGAGAAATAAAACCACTTTGCTCAGCGGGCACAGCGGAGTTGGAAAATCTACCCTGATCAATAAATTATTTCCGCAGTTTAATTTAAGAACTCAATCTGTGAGCGACTGGAGTGGCAAGGGTTTGCACACGACTACTTTTGCTGAAATGTTTGATCTGGACCCAACGAGTCATCTGATTGACACACCGGGTGTCCGCGAATTCGGACTGGTAGATATCTCCAAACAGGAGTTGTCGCATTATTTCCCGGAAATGCTTAAACTGCTGGTGAATTGCCAGTTCAATAATTGCATGCATACCAATGAACCGGGTTGTGCTGTAAAAAAAGCAGTGGGAATTGGATCGGTATCTGAAGACCGTTACGTCAGCTATCTCACCATACTCGATACCATGGAAGACAAGAGTTATTAACCGCTACGGGTGGGTTGTTCAGAAATTTTTTCTTTTTCTGAATTTGGGTTGTTTGATCACTTTCCCATTACCGGAAAGTAATTTCTCGGCACCCACATTTCTGCCATTAGAAGGGCAACCACCATCTTGTTTGGCGGTCTTTGAGCCGCCACCAATACCCATTTTATTAAGTAAACTGCAGGAACTCAGTCCAAGCACAATAATAAAGCAGCACAACAGTATTTTTTTCATATAAAAAGGTTAACCCGATAAATCTACTCTGCCAGAAAGAATAAATCAATGGCTTATTTTAAAAAGTTGTGGTTATAATCGCTGAACCAGGAAGCATATTTTACATAATTACCGGAGATCCGGTTAATTTCTCCGTGAATCATATCCTGCGACACATCTTTTACCTTTTTAGCTGGAACACCTGCATAA
>CALPNW020000081.1 GCA_943325035.2 Sphingobacterium thalpophilum
AATATTGGTATTTACACAGCCAGATGTAGTCACCGAAAAATTAGCAACCGGCGGATCATTGACAATGATGTTATCATTGATCTCCTGATCGTTATTGTTACTACACCCGTCTGACTGGGGAACTACAGTTGTTGCAGTAATAGTTACCGGAAATGTACCGGTCGTTTTAAACATATAGGAAGTAGGAATAAAATATACATTGTACGTTTTGCCATTGGAGATATATGAAGAGTCCGGACCCGCTGCAGGAACATAGGTGAACGGATTGGTTCCGGTTAAGTTGGCACCGGGCCCAAAATCCACCACCAGTTTGGTAGCTTCATAAGGTATAGAAACGAATACTTTGAAAGGAGTATTGGTACAGGTAGCCGAATAAGTAATGCCACTGCTGGCATAATCATTTTTAATATAGATAGGCGGATTCAAGTCTATGATATTGGTTCCCGCATTGTACCCATAGCTTTCTGCAAACCCAAATCCGTAAGCAATAGCATTGAAGCCACTGTCGGAATACAACGCATGTGAAGTGCCCGATTGAACCTCAAGGATTGCATAGGAATAAGCCGGATCACCCGGATGTGGCTGAAAACCGGAGGAGGTTATGGGATTTCCATCCAGTTTAAAACTGTTTACCCCTTCATTTTTGATAATTACATTAATATAGCTCTGGGAAATTGCAAATTGGGAGGCTGAGTATAAAGTGATTTTATTAATCGTTTGTTCTACCGGGCTCAGGTAAATCATTTCGGGGTCTCCGCCGCTGCCGGGGTTTCCCTCCTGCCCCTGTGTAGTGCAATATTGGGCCACCAGAACCGGCTTATCGGATTCTATTAAATTAGGAATCGGGCCATTTGCGCCACCCTGGTTTCCATTTTTGAACTGATAAAAAAAACCACCCTGAAGGAAGGCAGGCGAAAGTATACTGCCATTGAGCTTTACAACAGTAGCCGGATCTTTTACACAAATCCTGAAATAATTATTGGGCTGAGAACCAGTGGGTGCAGTTAAATAGCGGGTACCCCATGCATTGGAAGGAAAAGCCTGGGCAAATAAATTATCGGAACTGCCATTTGAGTTTGCGCCAAGATTAATTTTTCCGGAACCGGAAAAAACAGCGATAGGTTTACACCCGCCACTTACTCCGGTTGTACTCACAGACCTGATTCTGGAACCGGTAAGATCTGTGCCTGTTCCGCCATTGGTGGTTCCCATTACATTGTAGATCTGTCCTTTGTTTAAATTGATTTTTGTTGGAATACCAACCGGCAACCCGTTCAGGTTTGCGGAACTAGCTGTGATCTCTACAGTAGTGTTATCTTCTGTTCCTACAATAAAAAAAAAGGAGTTGGAGATGGGCTCGTTGGAACGTTGCGTATAATTTACCGAATAATAATCTTTGCCAAGGGTATTGGTTGGGAATAAAAGGGAGGCGCCGGACACATTCATATTATAAATGTGTGCATAGGCAACTATAGAACGGTCACTGGTGATATGTATTCCGGTATTAAAATTACCGGCTCCTGTGATCCTTGAATCCTGCGTACCAGCTTTGGGAATAGGATCACTGATGGTAACCTGATTGGCAACTACTGTGTAAGTTCTTGCATAACCAACTCCCGGGATTTCTACGGTTACATTGGCATCCTGATCGGAGGTAAAATAAAGAATAAGGTCTTGCCCGTTATCTGCTGATTGGGTTTGACCTACAAGCATACGCACATGATAACCGTAACCCAACCAGAAATCCTTTCCTTTATTAGAAAATTCCTGTGCGTTGAGCTCTGCACCATAAAAAAAGGCCAGCAAACAAAGAATCTGTTGAAATAGCTTCATTTACAATCTTGTAGATTTAAATTCCGGAATTACCAGATGATGAAATTAACCAATCGGGCCGAAACAGTTCATTCATTAGATGCCTTAATCCGGTTTTTCGTTGCTTTTTAACAACTGAATACCGTTGGGTCCTGTACAGAACAATAAATCGAGCACACTCACATTGGGAACAAATCCAATCCGGTCCTCAAACACCTGGGTATATTTTACCGTTTGACTACCCTCCTGGTAATTTTTGGGCAAAATCCAGCTTCTCCGATCCTGAACTCCCCGCTCAGGAATCTCCCGGTATTGGTCAGACAAACTGATACTTAAGTTTGCCTTCAGCTTTTTTAAGACCCAGTGAAGCATTTCCAGATTCAGGTCCATTAAAAAACGGGGGCGCTTTTCGAGCAGCCCAAAAAGTTCATCCCGGTAAAATTCAAAAAAAGGAGCCCTGTTATAACAAGCTTCCAGTGAACGACAATGTTGCAACACCCAATTGTCTTTGTAAGCAATTTCAACCTCCCGGATCACCTCCCGCTGGTTCCTTCCTTTTTGAAGCGGAACAGATAATTGAACCAGTCCGTTAGCTCCCGGAATGATGCAACGGTTCCTAAAACTCATCTTTTGGTAGAATTCATATTGTTCTATTTCAATATGCGTAAATTCAAACAAAGTTTTATAGTAGTTAACCGTTCCAAAGTATTGATTTTCAATTATTAATGACATATTTTAATAGTCTGTTTAACGAAGCGCCTTTGTCAGCTCGAAAGAGGCTAAATGGAGCTTATTTAATTCAATATTTTGTTTCAATAACTAACTGTAAAATATTATAAAACAACATATTATCATGATAATTTTATGCTAAAATAGTTGGCATCAATTTTAACAAGTTGACTGCTCAAAAAAACTAATATTTTTAGCACCAATTTACGCGTTTTTTAAAGGTACGACTTCTTCGCCTATACCCTCGATTGGAATCTTACTACTCCTCACCTTCCACGAAAACACAGGGCCTGAAAGGGCCCGAAACACCCCTTAAATTTGACCGAATTAGCATTATAGTTTAATGCGAACTGTCTGGATTTTGGGTCAGCTGTTCATGGATTTAGCAATCAGGCGATGAAAATGGTGTGTCCCCTGTTCGCGATTTACTGCATACCGGCCTTGTTTGTAAAACCTGGACCGCACCCCCTTTTGCACGTTCTCAACCACTTCTTCATCTTCTGCCTCTACACTACCTAACCCGCTGCCGGCTCCCTGCTCCAGTTTAGACGCATCATACACAAAGCTTAAAAACCGCACTTTGGTGCTGGAAGCTGTTTGTGGTTCTATAATATTCAGGGACAATCCCCAAGGGTAAAAATTGAACATCATATTGGGGTATACCCAAAAATAATAGGCCGCAATACTTTTTCCAAAGTCCGGACTACTGGCAGGCATTTCAAAAGACGCTACCCCTTCTTTAGCAATTCCCAGCTGTAAGCTGGAATAGGTAAATACTTCGGTGGTGTAATTTTTAAAATCAATTACCGCATTCAATGCCGGGTGTACAAAGGGGATATGAAATCCTTCCAGGTAATTTTCGCAATACAAAGCCCAATTGGCCTGAACCATAAACTCATTGCCCAGATCGGCCCTGAACTCCATCTGATGAAGCGGAAGCCAGCCTACCCTTGCCTGCATTTCTGCAAAAAAACTGGTTGCCGGAATGACCGGATTCAGGCTGGCAAACAACAGTTTACCCCATTGAAACAAGGGGAGCTGCTTTAAATGATTGTTCTCCGGAATGAAATTTTCCACTTCCCGGAACTCAGGCATCGATATAAAAGTGCCGTTCAGGTGAAAAAGCCGCCCATGGTATTTACACCGGAGCTGCTTTAATTCACTACAAGGCGCATATACCATCAAGTTTCCACGATGGGTACATACATTGGATAGGCAGTGTATACTACCCGATTTATCCCGGGTAATCACCAACGGCTCATCCAGATAATTCTCCAGCAAGCTTACCGGACAAGCCGATTCCGGGCTTTTAATCAGGTCTTCATGACCTATATATTGCCAGCTGTCTGCAAAGATTTTTTCTTTTGCCAGCTCAAAATTGGCGGGATCGGTATAAAAACTGGTGTTAATCGTTTTTGCCCTTGCAATATTGGGGTCAATAAAATAGCCCTGCATAATTTTATATTATCCTTAAATATAGGATTTACCCCTCATGAAATGATTTGATTAGATTGCGTGAAATTGAACCTTGTTGAAAACAATATTAATTTCCCTGGCGGCACTGCTGCTGCTTGCATCCTGCAGCAAGCCCAAAGACTTCGAATACCGCGATATCAAAAATGTAAAGCTGAACACCATTGGGTTCAGCCAAACCTCCCTTTCATTTGACCTGGTCTACTATAATCCGAACGAATTTGGGGTTGATCTTAAAAAAGTAGACAGTGAAGTGTTTATAGACAGTTTGTATTTTGGCAAGTTTCAGCTAGACACCCTCATGCACATCAACCGGATGAGTGAGTTTGTATTGCCTGCTAAGATCAATATCAGTATGCAGAATATGTTAAAGAATTCTGCCAAAATGCTGCTGAAAAAAGAAGTACTGTTACAAGCCAGCGGCACTGTTAAAGCCGGAAAGGGCGGTGTATTCAAAACCGTGCCCTTTACCTACGAAACCAAATATTCGTTCAGCCTGTTTTAGTACAATGGAGGAATAGTGTATTAGTTCAAAGGAGGAATATGGCAGGGATTCTTAGGGCGCGGGCCTCCACCATCTTCTGCCCGTTTACAGATGGGTGGTAATTTTGCATAAGACTCCGGATTGGCTTTTTCCTCATCCGCATCAAAGCCTGCATTGGCAATGGCTGTGCGGATGGTGCTTTCGTCTGTTCTGTCTGGCCAGAACTGTACTTTAATTTCTCCCTGCAGCAGATTGATCTTCCATTGAATCATGCCGGTTTCCATATTGGCTTTGTTCTCTACCACCAGGTATTTTTCCAGCCGGTCTTTGCATTCCCAGCATTTCAGGTTGGCCGACTTAATGGTCACCCATTGCTGTTTAGGCATCTGGGCCTGCAGCCTGCTGTTGCATAAGAAAAGGGCAATGATGACCATCCATTTCATACAAAAAGTTTTCATCTTTAAATACCGGTCCAGTTTGCAGGGTCTTTGCTCCAGTTCATCAGCAATACTTGATCTGATGCTGTTACAATTCCCCTTTCAATGGCCAGTTCTATCATGGTTGGGTAATTGGTTAAAGACCTGGTAACAACACCAGCCGATTCAAATGCTTTAACCGCCTGATCAAATCCATAATTAAAGATGGATACCATACCAATGATCTCTACTTCTGCAGCCTTTAAAACATCCACTACCTGCAAACTGCTTTTTCCGGTAGAGATCAGGTCTTCAATAACCAGTATCCGTTGTCCTTTTTTAAAAGATCCTTCGATCTGGTTTCCCAAACCATGTTCTTTTGGTTTTGGACGAACGTATATGAAGGGCAGTTTCAGCTGATCAGCAGCCATTGCACCCCAGGGTATACCTGCAGTTGCAACACCGGCCAGTGCATCGGCATCCGGGAAATGCTCAAAAATTACATTGCAGAGTTCACTCTTAATAAAATCTCGCACATACGGAAAAGACAGTACTTTTCTGTTATCGCAATAGATCGGACTCTTCCAGCCACTGGCCCATGTAAAGGGATTGGCAGGACTGAGTTTAACCGCTTCTACCTGCAATAATTTTTCTGCAACTGCTTTTTCGTTTGTCATTCTGCGAAAGTAACCAGAAATTTGAATCGGGTATTGAGAAAATTAGATTATCTTAAATGAGTATGGGTAAAAAACGAATTATTGCGGCAGGTGGTCTTGTATTTAATGAGCACAACGAATTATTGATGTTCCTCAGAAGAGGATACTGGGATTTACCCAAAGGAAAACTTGATCCGGGAGAAACGATAGAAGCCTGTGCAGTAAGAGAAGTAGAAGAAGAAACGGGCTTGCGCAATATCACCCTGGGTAAATTTATTACCATTACTACACACGAGTATTTTGATACTTATTTAGATGAAGAAGTGATCAAGGAAAGTCATTGGTACCATATGGTAGCAGCTTCTGATCAACCACTAACGCCTCAGGCAGAAGAAGACATTACCCTGATCAAATGGGTTAAGAAGGATGCACTACCGGAATACCTGAATAATACCTATCCAACTATTGTTGAAGTGATCCGGCTTTTCTTTTCAGAACAGCCACAGTAATACGGCTGATACAGATCATTTTTCCGCTTTCGTCATAAATTTTGATCTCCCATACCTGGGAACTGGCGCCGATATGAATGGGCTTTGTAATACCGGTAACCAAGCCGGAACGGGCACTTCTTAAATGATTGGCATTGATCTCCTGTCCTACGCAGATAAACTGATGGTGATCGATCACCATTGCAGCACCAATGCTACCCAGCGTTTCCGCCAAAGCCACCGAAGCACCTCCATGCAACAGTCCGTAGGGTTGTTTGGTACGGTGATCTACCGGCATGGTAGCTTTAATAAAATCGGGTCCTATTTCCGTGAACTCAATGCCTATATGTTCTCCCAGTGTGCCTTTTCCCAAACCCTCAAAGTCTGCCAGCGATAAATCTTTCTTAAACCAGATATTCATAAAATGGAGGATAAAAACTAAAGTGAATCAATTACTGCCTGCGGTAAAAAAGGAGAGGCATTTCCACCGTTGAGTATAATATCCCTTACAATAGTAGAAGCAACAGAAGTGTATTTAGGTTCTCCTGTTAGGAATATGGTTTCTATATGACTGTCTAAGGTTCTGTTGGCATCTGCGATTGTTTTCTCATATTCAAAATCGCTTACATACCGGATGCCTCTGAGAATAAACCGGGCACCGATCTTGTTGCAGTAATGAATGGTTAATCCTTCATATACCACACTCTCCACCTTGGGTTCATCTTTGTAAATTTCCCTGAACCACTCCATCCTTTGCTCTGCACTGAACATCGGATTCTTAGAGGAATTAATACCAATTCCCACTACTATTCTATCGAACAAAGGCAATGCTCTGTTAATGATATCGGTATGGCCCAAAGTAACAGGATCAAATGTTCCCGGAAATAAACAGATACGTTGCATCAACTGATAATTTTAGAGGTACGATTGTAGTTGTATAAATTTAACTTTCTCTTCCTGCCAGCAGATAAAGTGCAGCCATTCGAACAGCTACTCCGTTTTCTACCTGGTTTAAAATAATAGAACATGGTCCGTCGGCCACATCACTGTCCAGTTCAACTCCACGGTTGATAGGCCCCGGATGCATGATCACAATTTCTTTTCCCAACCCATCCAGCATTTTTCTTTTGATGCCATATGCCAGATTGTATTCTCTTAATGAAGAGAACAGGGGCTGGTTCTGGCGCTCTAACTGAATACGCAGCACATTGGCCACATCACACCATTGCAATGCCTCCTGTAAATTATAGGTGACCCTTACGCCGAGTGCTTCAGCAATATAAGTTGGTATTAAAGTGGGAGGACCTACTACAAGGATCTCCGCACCCATTTTTTTCAGTAAATACATATTACTCAATGCTACCCTGCTATGCATGATATCACCAATGATGGCTACTTTTAATCCTTCCAGCCTTCCCATTTTTTCTCTCATCGAAAATGCATCCAGTAAAGCCTGGGTAGGATGTTCGTTGATACCATCCCCTGCGTTAATGATGGCTGCTGGTATATGCTTTGCCAGAAAATGCGGGGCACCGGATGCACTATGACGCATCACTACCATATCCACTTTCATGCTCAGGATATTATTGACAGTATCCAGTAAGGTTTCGCCCTTGGCGGCTGAGGAACTGCTTGCTGTAAAGTTGAGTACATCTGCAGAAAGACGACGTTCTGCCAGTTCAAAAGACATTCTTGTTCTGGTAGAATTTTCATAAAAGAGGTTCACGATGGTGATGTCCCTTAATGAGGGTACCTTCTTAACAGGCCTCTGCAATACTTCTTTAAACTGTTCGGCAGTAGACAGGATCAGCTGAATATCTTCTTTCAGAAGATCTTTGATACCAAGTAAGTGTTTGGTAGATAGTTTCATTAAAAATCAAAGATAATAGATTACACTAAAACCACTTCGTCTTTTTCATCCTTTTCACGCCAGTTCACCTTTACCTTATCGGTAACAATGGTATCAATGGCCTTACCGGAAAAATCGGGCTGTATGGGTAATTCTCTGCTAAACCTTCTATCGATCAGCACACATAAGGAAACTTTAGACGGACGGCCAAAATCGAGCAAGGCATCCAATGCCGCACGAATGGTTCTTCCGGTGTAGAGCACATCATCTATCAACACCACCGTTTTGCCCTCAATACTGAATGGAATATCCGTTTGATTGGCAATATGCAGGGTTTTACGGACATCATCGCGGTAAAAAGTGATGTCCAGCTTGCCGTAATGAACGGTTTCGGAAGGAATGATGGTCTTTAATTCGGCCACGATCCGGTTGCTAAGGAATATACCCCTGGGCTGCAACCCGATGATTACCGTATTATGGAGCCCTTTATTGTTCTCGAGGATCTGGTGAGCAAGTCTCTTTACCGTGAGTGCCATTTGCTGTTCAGATAAAATTGTCTTCAAGGCCTAAATTTTATTAAAAATAATTCCTTTCTTCCAAACCAAAGCGGATTAATTAAAGCGGTTCTGCTTTACTTTGCGGATCATGTTACTGCTGAAAGAACTAGAACTCGTACAATTCCGGAATTACTCACTGCAAAAATGGGTATTTACAGAAAGGATTGTAGGTATCTGTGGCTTTAACGGAGCAGGAAAAACCAATTTGCTGGACGCCATTTACTACCTCGGATTTTCCAGAAGTTATTTTTCCAGAACCGATGCGCAGAATGTGCGGCATGGTGATGCTGGTATGCGGCTTAGTGGCAATTATGTATTAAACAATGAATCCGTTTCCATCACCAGTATACTCCGCGAAAATAACCGCAAGGAATTATCGGTGAATGAGGAGCAATACAGGAAAATGTCTGACCATGTTGGTAAATTTCCCTGTGTAATGATTGCTCCGGATGATGTAGACCTGATTACCGGAAGCGGAGAATCGAGGAGAAAAATGATCGATACCATTTTATCCCAGACCAATAGAAATTACCTGCACCAGTTAATGGCTTATTCCAAACTGATTCAGCAAAGAAACAGTTTATTAAAACAGGCAGAGAACAGCAAAGCCATAGACCATACACTCTTGCAGATACTGAATGATCAGCTGATACTAGCCGGTGAAATCATTCATGCGGCGAGGGTAGATTTTTTACAGCAATATATTCCGCTGGCAACAGAGCGGTACATAGAAATAGCCGGCAAATCGGATGGCCTGAGCATGCAGTACGAGAGCCAGTTGAACAGCGCCTCCTTTGGCAGTTTACTGGAAGCCAGTTTGCCGAAAGACCTTATTTTACAGCGAACAACCAAGGGCATACACAGAGATGATCTGCGGCTTGAGCTGGGTAGCCATCCCTTTAAATCAGAAGCCTCACAGGGACAACGCAAGTCTTTATTGTTTGCCCTTAAACTGGCAGAATGGGAATACCTCAAAGAGAAAATAGGCTTTGCTCCTATTTTATTACTGGATGATGTGTTTGAAAAACTCGATGAAAAAAGAATGTTCCAGTTGCTCGAACGGGTATGCAGCACATCGTACGGGCAGGTTTTTATTACAGATACCCATGCAGAAAGGCTGAAGCACCAGCTGAACCAGACCGGAGCTGCTTTTCAACTTCTTGAATTATAAAATAGCGCTAACTTTACCACATGTCGGAAATGCATATAGGAGACGCGCTTAAGGGCTTTATTCGTAAAAGTCATCTAAAGAATGGAATCAGGGCGGTACAGATCGAAGAGGTTTGGGAAACACTGATGGGAAAGACCATTGCCAAGTACACCGAAAAAATTCAGATCATCGGAAAGAAACTATTCATTCATACCAACGTAGGACCATTAAAGAATGAATTGCAGTACCAGAAACCCCAGATCATTGCGCGGGTAAATGAAGCATTTGGGGAAGAGCTCATCAATGAAGTGATCATACAATAATAAGACCTACCCGTTCAACCGTACCCTTGGGTCGATCATTCCGTACAACAGATCTGCCAGAATATTCACCAGCACAAAAAAGGTTGCTGTAACCAATACACTGCCCATAACAACCGGAAAATCCAGTTTTTCCAGTGCATCTACCGTTACTTTTCCAATGCCCTTCCATCCAAAAATATATTCTACAAAAAATGCACCCGCCAGTAATTCTGCAAACCAACCGGTGATGGCAGTGATGACCGGATTCAATGCATTTCTTAAAGCATGCCTGAGCAGTACTACTCTTCTGCTCAGCCCTTTGGCATAAGCGGTTCGGATATAATCCTGATCCAGTACATCCAGCATAGCGCTTCTGGTAAGTTGTGTAATAATTGCCAATGGGCGGATACCCAGGGTAAGGGCAGGTAGCACTAAACTTTTCAGTGAAAGCTGTTTCCCTAAAAAAGGATCAATATAAAATAAGCTGCCCGTCATTTGCAATCCGGTATAATCGCTTAGTACAAATCCAAAAAAATAGGCCAACAGTATACCCATAAAAAAGGATGGAGCAGAAATTCCCAGTACACTTGCAAATACAGCACCCGTATCCATCCAGGTATTTTGTTTTACAGCGGCCACCACTCCTAAAAAAACACCCACCACCGTTGCAAAAAGCATTGCAGCAAGTGCCAGTAACATGGTACCGGGCAGCGCTTCGTACAACACCACTCCCACTTCTTTTTTGGTTTGGTAAGATCGCCTCAGGTAAGGCATTTTGAAAGCAAGTTGCTGTTCTCCGCCAATAAAAAAACCCCTTAATTTTTTTGATGCAATGTCTGCTTTACTATGGATGGCAATGGGCGAAACATCATTTACATAATAGATGAACTGTTTCCACACAGGTTGATCTAACGCCAATTCCTTACGGATATTCTGTATAGTGGCGCTGTCTCCTGTTTGCCCCAGTACCAAACGTGCAGGGTCTCCAAATCCCTGGAATAAAAAGAAAACCATTACTACTACTCCTAAGAGTACCAGTATACCATATGCTGTTTTTTTTACGAGATAGCTGAACAAGAAATTAGAATTTAGCATGTAAAATTTTCGCGGCATCCAGGTAGCTGTATTTCTCCAGGATGGTGGCTCCCTGCATCAGTAAATAGGTTGGCTTAACCCTGGCAGCTGTTTTCAGTACCGTAGCATCACAGCTGAATGCCTGCAGGGAAGGAAATATTTCCTGAATTTTAGCCGCTTCGGATGAAACCAGATAAACCGGAATATGCAAGGCCGTAAAACGGGGCAAAAGCTTTTCAAATAAAGGCTTCCATTCATCCGTTTCTTTTGCATCCTGTATTAAAACAAGCAGGTATTTACCTGCCTGCTGAAAAATAGCCAGTGTGGTATCTGTTTTCTGCAGCGTCAGTAATGAAAAATCTGTGATAGCGGCTTTAAGACCGTTACCCGGCTTTACAAGTTTGTCTTTACGGTCTATGTATTCATAGGTAGAATCAAAATCGTCCGGAAAATTAAGCTGGTTGAACTCAACCTGTTTGCCATTTTTTTTATAGACAAACTCAATCGAAAAACTATCGGTAGTAGCCCCTTCCGGGATCTTCATTTGCTGCAGAATATTGTTCCCCTTTTTGTAAGGCAAGCAATCTACAAAAGGCAGATGCTGCAGTACATACCATT
>CALPNW020000082.1 GCA_943325035.2 Sphingobacterium thalpophilum
CAGCAAAAAGTAATTATTGAACTCGAGCCGCTCCGCCGTGCTAAAATCAGGGAAGGTCTGGTTAAAGTGCTGGAAGACAATGTGGGCAAAGAAAATTATGATCAAAACAGACTGGAACAGGAACTGATCTTCTACATCGAAAAAATTGATATCAGTGAAGAACAGGTTCGCCTGAACAATCACTGTGCCTATTTCCGTTCTATCCTGGCCGAAAAAGAAACGGCCAAGGGAAAGAAGCTTTCCTTCATTCTACAGGAATTTGGCCGTGAAATTAATACCACCGGGTCTAAAGCCTATGATTCAAACATTCAGAAAGCGGTGATTTTAATGAAAGATGAGCTGGAAAAAGCCAAGGAACAGATATTAAACGTGCTGTAGTAAACCATCCGATAACCACCCGATCTTGTTATCTTCGTTCAAAATTAAGGAAGTGAAAAAATTACTGGTGCCGGTTGTTTTTTGTGCCTTTCTGATGGGCTGTGATACCATTGGCGTATTCGAACAGAATACGTTCTTTCCGGAACACAGCTGGAGCAGTAAAGTTCAGCCAACCTATACATTTGCTATTACAGATACTGTATCGCTTTATCATATCTATGCGATTGTACGGCATGAAGATGCCTACCGGTACAATAATTTATGGGTAAGCATTACCACAAAGGCCCCCAACGATACCGCTAAAACCCAGCAGGTGAATCTTCAGCTGGCCGACAATAAAAACGGATGGCTGGGTACCGGCATGGATGATATTTTTGATCACCGGATCAGAATTACCCGAACACCTCAACAATTAAAACCGGGTAACTATACCTTTTCTTTAAAACAGATCATGCGCGAAGATCCGCTTCCGGCCGTTCTCAACGCAGGCATCCGGATAGAAAAAGTGCAGCCATGAGTGCGCTGAAATCACAGAAACTCACTTTTGTAACCTTCGTGTACTGGGTACTGCTGCTGTATATGGTTGCTGCCCTGGTATGGTGGTTTATTGCACTCGAAAATCAGAATCAACTGATGCGGGACATTAAACTGGGGGAACTGTTAAAGACCGAGCTGTCCTACACTGCTAAAGTTCGTTCCATAGAAGAAGCCAGTAACCGGAAAACGGCACAGTACATCGGAGAGGGCATCACTTTTCTTGCATTGATTTTGCTTGGCGCCATTTATGTTTTTCGCGCAACCCGCCGCCAGCTTCGTTTATCGGAACAGCAACAGAATTTCATGATGGCCATTACCCATGAATTAAAAACGCCGATTGCCGTAACGCAGCTGAACCTGGAGACGCTGCAAAAAAGAAAACTAGACGAAGAAAAACAGCAGAAACTCATTTCCAATACTTTGCAGGAAGCAAACCGCCTGAATAGTTTGTGTAACAATATTTTATTTGCCTCTCAGCTGGATGCCGGTCGCTACGCGGCTTCCATGCAACAGGTAGATCTCACCGACCTGCTGGAAACCGTGGTGGACGATTGTAAAACAAGGTATCCGCTCCGTGAATTTGAAGAAAAAATAGGAGCTGATATTTTTATTAAAGGAGATCAGTTTTTATTGCAGATGCTATTGAGCAATCTGCTGGAGAATGCCATTAAATATTCCCCAAAGGATAAGCCGGTTCAGGTGCGGCTGTCTGCAAACACCAAAGAAGTGACCCTCGAAATCATTGATGAAGGGAAGGGCATCAGCCAGGATGAAAAGAAAAAAGTATTCGACAAATTTTACCGGATAGGAAATGAAAACACCCGCAGGGCACAGGGTACCGGTTTGGGCCTGTACCTGAGTAAAAAGATCTGCGACTCTCACCATGCCCGTATTTATGTGACCGATAATCAGCCTCAGGGAAGTAACTTTACTGTACAATTCAATGCCGCTTATGCCAAATAATAAACCCAATGTACTCTTAGTGGAAGATGAGCAGAACCTGCATGAGGCATTGAAGCTGAATCTGGAAATGGAAGGGTATGAGGTCACTTCCGCATTCGATGGAACAGAAGCACTCCAAAAAATAGCATCTGCCTATTTTGACCTGATCATCATGGACATTATGCTCCCCGATGTAGATGGGATCAGCATTACCGAAAATGTTCGGGTACACAACAATGAAGTGCCCATTCTGATGCTGAGTGCCAAAAACGCACCTGCCGATAAAGTACTGGGATTAAAAAAAGGGGCCGATGATTATATGACCAAACCCTTTAATCTGGAAGAGCTCCTTATTCGGGTGGCCAAACTCATTGCCAAAAATAAAAGAATTCAGGTAAAAGAATCTATTGGAGACCAGTACAGGTTTGGCAATAACCACATCAATTTTAAATCGCTGGAGGCTGTTACCTGGAACGGGCTGAACCTGGAGCTCAGTAAAAAAGAACTGCTGTTGCTGAAACTGCTGATTGAGAACAAGGGAGAAGTAGTTACCAGAGAAAAAATACTGCAGGTGGTTTGGGGCTATAATGTATTTCCTACCACCCGAACCATCGACAACTTTATTCTCAACTTCAGAAAGTATTTTGAAGAAGACAGCCGCAATCCACGCTATTTTCATTCCGTAAGAGGCATGGGGTATAAATACACCGACTAATTAACTCTCCTCCTTCCAGGAGGGGAACGGAGTAGCCCTCTCCCGCAATAAACCACGCTGTTTTGCGTTAATCTCAATGCAAAACAGATCCTATGTCTTTACACTCCCTCTCCGATTTTCTCGAACCGATTAATATGGCGATGCTCTCTAATGACGAGGGCTTTAAAGAAACCCAGCTGGGCTCGCATGTACTGGTGTACGAAGAAGAACTGCCTGATATTGACACGGCGGATCTGGTGATTGTAGGTTGTGGTGAAATGCGTGGCATGGGAATGCATTTTACCAACAACGATGCACCCGATAAAGTGCGCGCTGCATTTTACAGTTTATTCTACTGGCATACAGAAGTGATCATTGCTGATCTGGGTAATATTAAAACCGGAGCTACGGTCAATGACAGTTATGCCGCTGTAAAAACCGTGGTGAGTGAATTACTGCAAATGGGAAAAAAAGTGCTGATCCTGGGTGGGTCACATGACATCACCACGGCCCAATACCAGGCATATGGTAAAATGAATAAGATCATAGATGCGGTAGTGGTAGATGCCAGGATAGACCTGGATATGGAAAGCGTTCAGCCGGCAGATCAGTTTCTGGTAGAGATGTTCACCGGTATTCCCAATCACCTCAAACACTATACACATATAGGTTTCCAGAGTTATTTCATGCATCCCGATATGCTGGAAACCATCGACAAACTGGGCTTTGATTGTTACCGTGTAGGAAAAGTGAAGGAGTCAATCGAAGCAATGGAACCGGCCATCCGTAACAGTGAGCTGTTTAGTTTTGATATTGCGTCCATACAAAATGCACATGCTCCTGCCAACCGGCTTACCCCCAATGGGTTCAACGGAGAAGAAGCCTGTACACTCATGCAGTATGCAGGCCTGAGTCATACCTGCAATACAATAGGGCTCTATGGATACCTGTCTCAGCAGGACCAGCATGAACTTACTGCTATTCAACAGGCACATATGTTATGGTATGTAATGGATGGCATTCACAAAGGAAAGCAGGAAGCCGATTTGTCTAACCACAATGAATTCAATGAGTTCATCATGGCTTTTGCAGAGGTTGAAACCATCTTTCTCCAGAGTAAAAGAACCAGCCGCTGGTGGATGCAGTTACATGATGGCAAATACGTAGCTTGCAGTTACAGAGATTATTTAACTGCCTGTAACAACGATATACCCGAAAGATGGTTACGGGCTGTTGAAAGAAGCTAATGCATGCGCTTTATGAAAAAATTGATTTACGGTTTAATGGTTGTTTCAGTTATTGTTAGTTCCTGCAAAGTGCAAAAGCCCACAGGCATTGCACTACAGGCAAGGGAATCCATACTTGCCAAACCGGAGTTTGCACCGGCGCATGTAGGCATCAGTATTTATGATCCGGCAGAAAATAAGTACCTGTATAATTACCAGGAAGCAAAATATTTTATACCTGCCAGCAATACCAAAATCTTTACCTGTTATGCGGCGTTAAAGAATTTAAAAGACAGCCTGGTGGCATTCGAATACCTGCCGGCCGAAGAAGATATAGCCGTACGTTTTACCGGAGACCCTACTTTACTGCATCCCGATTTTAAGCAACAAAGGGTCTTTGATTTTCTGCAGCTGAATGCACCTAAAATTACTTTTATCACACCGCGCTGGAAAGCTGCCTCCTTTGGCAATGGCTGGGCCTGGAACGATTACGATGCAGACTATATGCCCGAGCGTTCACCGATGCCCATCTTTGGCAATACGGTTCGGTTTGAACGGAAAGGAAATGCACTGAACGTTATTCCAAGGTCATTTAAAGATTCTGTGAATATATTTTCGAGCATGGCCGATGGTAATTTTACCATCAACAGAGACAAGAACAACAATCATTTTGAAGTAGTAAAAAGTACCCGGAAATTTACCACCACCGATATTCCGTTCACGGTAAAAAAGAGCATAGAAGAAGTTTCCCTGAATCTGCTAGAGGATACCCTCAACCGGGTATTGCATTTTGCCAGTGAGCTGGCCGACAACAATGCGGCATGGACGAAGTTTTATTCGCAACCAACCGATTCTCTGTTAAAGATCATGATGCACCGCAGCGATAATTTCTTTGCAGAACAGACCCTGCTGATGGTTGCCAATGAAAAGATCGGCGTGATGGATGATGAAAAAATCATTGATACTTTGCTGAAGGCTGAATTTGCCGGGCTGCCCCAGAAACCAAGATGGGTAGACGGAAGCGGACTTAGCCGGTATAATATGATCACGCCGCAGGATTTTGTTTGGGTGCTTACGCAAATGAAAAAAGAATTCGCCTGGGAGCGGATCACCCAAATTCTTCCTACCGGCAATGACGGAACACTTACCGGACTGTATAAAAATTATGCAGGAAAAATTTATGCTAAAACAGGAACCCTCGGTAATACGGTGGCCCTTAGTGGATATATTACCACCAATAAAGGGAAAGAGCTGATTTTTTCTGTACTGGTGAATGCCCATCAAACAAGTGCATCTGCCATCAGAAAATCAGTTGAACAATTTCTCACCGGAATTATTGACCAGAACTAAATACCAGCCATTATTGGGAAGCGCAAAATAGTTGCTGTAAGTGCTTACACTTTTTGGTGAGCTATAAAAAGGCACTACTATCTGCCGAACATTCTGTTGAGGTAGTCTTCCTTGAATTCAAGATAAGTGGGATTTCCACCCGGTGTTACATTGGGGGTGGTGCAGGCAAATAACGCATCCGTTAAAGCGATCATTTCTTTCTGGTCCAGCTGCTGGCCTGTTTTAATGGATTGTTGTCTGGACATGCACCTGACCAGTTTTTCTCTTTTGCTGAACTTGATATCACTGCTGAAATGTTTGAACTGTTCTATAAGCATTTCAATGGAATGTTTTTCATCACCACTGATTACATCGGCTGGCGTTCCCTGTATCACAAAACTGTTCAACCCAAATGGTTCTATCTGATAGCCGATCGTTTGAAGCTCGGGCAACAGATCGGTCAGTAATACGGCATCTGCACCCACCAGTTCCAGTGTAACCGGAAACAGACTTTTTTGAGTAGGTGTTTGCTGGTTCTGTGCATCGGCACTGAACTTTTCGTAGAGTACCCGCTCATGCGCCAGTTGCTGATGTACCAGCAAAAATCCACTGTTGGTAGTTACCAGAATATACGCGTGGTGCAACTGTACATACTGTTTGAATTCAGGCAGTTTCAGCTTATTGGTATCGGGCTCCTGAATGTTTCCGGACTCATCGCAGGTAAAGCCTGCAACAGTATCCCCGTTCTCTGTATTATTGGAAGGGGTAAAAAAATCTTTCCAGTGTTTCAGTTCACTTTTTTCGCCGGGCTCAATAAAATGGGCCTGGTTTTTCTGTGAAAATGTTTTGTACAGATTAGAAGATACGGCCGATTGTTGCTGGTTGCTGGTGAAAGGTTTGCTCACTGCATCCAGTCCCTGGATATCTGCGTTCAGTGAAAAATCGAGCGAAGGCGCAATGCTGAATTGTGCCAGCGCATGTTTTACGGCTGCCTGTATAAATGCATAGATGATTTTTTCATCTTCAAATTTGATCTCCTGTTTGGTGGGGTGCACGTTGATGTCTATCTGTGCAGGGTCGAGGTCTATATACAATACATAGCTCGGATAACTGTCTTTGGGAATAATGCCATCGAATGCGGCATTCACTGCATGGTTCAGGTAGGCACTTCTGATGTAACGGCTGTTCACAAAAAAATACTGATCGCCCCTTGTTTTACGCGCTGTTTCCGGTTTGCCGATAAAGCCGGTAATGTTCATGTAATCGGTATCCTCCGAAACGGTTACCAGTTTTGCATTGTAGCTGTTGCCCAGTATCTGAACGATCCGCTGTTTGCCACTGCCTGCTTCTAAATGAAATACTTCCTGTCCGTTGCTGGTGAGCGAGAAAAAGATATCCGGGAAAGCCATTGCAACCCGAATGAACTCTTCTACAATATGCCGCATTTCTGCTGCATTGCTTTTCAGGAAATTTCTGCGTGCAGGAACATTGAAAAATAAATTCTTCATGCTGATGCTGGTGCCTTCCGGTGCAGCACATGCTTCCTGTTTGATGATCTTGCTGTTCTCTATTTCAATGGAAGTGCCCAGTTCATCCTGTGCACGCCTTGTTTTAATTTCTACCTGGGCAACGGCCGCAATAGAAGCCAGCGCCTCTCCTCTGAACCCCATGGTTTTGATGCGGAACAGGTCGTCTATATTTCTGATTTTACTCGTAGCATGCCGCTCAAATGCCATCCGCGCGTCTGCCTCACTCATTCCCTTGCCGTTATCCATTACCTGCACCAATGCCTTGCCTGCATCATTAATGATGAGTTTAATTCTGGTGGCTCCCGCATCCACTGCATTTTCCAGTAATTCCTTTACGGCACTGCCGGGTCTTTGAATGACTTCGCCTGCAGCAATCTGGTTGGCTATATTATCTGGTAAAAGTTGTATGATATCACTCACAATTGCGCTGTTCTCTCTGATGAATTATTGTATAAAAGTTTGTAAAAATAACACTCCTGCCGCATCTTCAGCGCCCCATGCACTAAATTTGCAGCCAAAACAGCACTATAATGGCTCCTAACGCAGCAATAGAGAAGATTCCCAGACATTTTTTACCCGCCGGTTTTCAGATTACCAACTGGGAGCTGCTGGAACCCTACTTTAAAATAGTAACAGAACGAGCATTGAACAGCAAGGCCGATCTGGAGCAGTGGCTAAAGGATATCAGTGAACTGGAAGCGGTGGTGAGCGAAGATGCCTGCTGGCGACAGATCAAAATGACCTGCGATACTACCAACAAAGAACTGGAAGACGCATTTACTTATTTCTGTATGCAAATACAGCCAAAGCTTCAGCCTTATGCAGACCTGATGAACAAGAAGCTGGTGAACTGTGTGTATACCGCAGAACTCGATCAGGAATTGTACCATACCTACCTGCGCAGTGTTCAAAAAAGCATTGACCTTTTCCGGGAAGCCAATATTCCTATACAGGCAGAACTGAGTGTATTGCAGCAACAGTACGGAGTGATTGCGGGTAAAATGACGGTAGAGGTGAACGGCACCGAATATACCCTGCAACAGGCCGCTAAATTTTTAGAAAGCAGTGACCGTGATTTGCGTGAACTGGTGTACCGTAAAATTCAGGAACGCAGAAAGCAGGATGCCATGGTGATGCATGAGTTGTACAGCAGCCTGATTGCAAAACGTCACCAGATCGCATTGAATGCAGGATTTGACAACTACCGCGATTATAAATTTAAAGAGCTTGGAAGATTCGATTATACCAAGGAAGACTGCTTTCAGTTTCATGAAGCTGTAAAGCAACATGTACTGCCGCTGGTGAATGAAATTTACGAAAAGAAAAAAGCAAAACTGGGCCTGGAAAATTTACGTCCATGGGATACAGAGGCCGAGCCTGCAGGTATTGAGCCATTGAAACCATTTACCGACGGAAAGGACCTTTATGAGAAGTCTGTAAAATGTTTTGAGCAGCTCAATCCATTCTTTGCAGATTGTCTCCGCAAGATGAATGAGTTAAATCACTTTGACCTGGAAAGCAGGAAGGGCAAGGCTCCTGGCGGATACAACTGTCCGCTTGCAGAAAGTGGGGCGCCGTTTATTTTCATGAATGCTGCCGGTCAGATGAGCGATGTTACCACCATGGTACATGAAGGCGGACACGCAGTACATTCCTTTTTGTCTCATCCATTGCCCCTGAGTTCGTTCAAGGAATATCCGATGGAAATTGCAGAAGTGGCCAGCATGTCGATGGAGTTGTTTACCATGGATCACTGGAATACTTTTTTCGGTAATGATGCAGAATTAACACGCGCCAAAGAACACCAGCTCGAAAGAACGATTACTATTTTTCCATGGATAGCCATCATCGATAAATTTCAACACTGGGTATACGAACATCCGCAACACAGTGTGGAAGAACGTACCGCTTCATGGATGAAGATCCTCCATGAATTTTCTACTACGGCCATTGATTATACCGGGCTGGATGCTTTCCGTGAAATAGGCTGGCAGCGGCAGTTGCACCTGTATGAAGTGCCTTTTTATTATATTGAATATGGCATTGCCCAGTTAGGGGCCATTGGCATGTGGATGCAGTACAAACAGCATCCGGAAAAAGCCTTGCAGAATTATATGAACGCATTGAGTTTAGGGGGAACGAAAACCTTACCGGAGCTCTACAAAACAGCCGGGCTGGAATTTAATTTAACGCCCGCATATATCAAGAACCTGATGGAGTTTGTTAAAACAGAAATGGATCAACTCTGAGAGAAAGTTGTTGTGTTTCGCTATTTCAGGGCGGGACAGATATTGTACAAAAAACGCCACTTATAAAGTGGCGTTTTTTATTTATTCATTGTTAGATGATTCTGAGGAAGGTGCCGGCGGCGGTCCCTGTTGAGGAGGACTTTGTGGCGGTCCCTGCTGAGGGCCACGGGGCTCTCTCGGTTCACGGGGTTCTCTTGGTTCTCTAGGCTCACGTGGTCCCTGTTGAGGTCCGCGGTTTTGCTGTGGTCCGCGAGGGTCTCTCGGGCCTTGTTCTCTTGGCTCGCGTGGCCCTTGTTGAGGCCCACGATTTTGCTGTGGTCCACGAGGTCCTTGTTCGCGTGGCCCTTGTTGAGGCCCACGATTTTGCTGTGGTCCGCGATCGTCTGGTCCTTGTTGAGGCCCCCGGTTATCTGGTCTTCGATCGTCTGGTCTTCTGTCGTCTGGGCGGCGTTCATTGCGGTTAGGTCCTTGCGGGCCACTGCCACTTCTTTGCTGATCCCTTCTTCTGCGGTCATTCTTCTCCAGCGTTTTCAGACTGATCTGTCCTACCAGTTCTACAAATGCCGGTTCAGCTTCTTTTTGTTTACTTAATATTTCAACTGCCTGTAGTTCTTCTACCCGCTGACCCTGCTGATTGATCTTTTTAATCTCTTTTACCCTTTGTATAGTAAGCGGATAATGCTTGTTATTATTCGGCAGAACATACCACATCAGGTTCTTGAAAATATCTTTCTTGATCAGGTGTGCGGTACCCATTACGGTATCCAATGTATCTGCGTAGTCCGGGAATTGCTGTAAAGCATCCAGGTAAGTATCCAGCTCATAATTCAAACAACATTTCAAGCGTCCGCATTGTCCGCTCAGCTTGGTTTGATTGATCGATAAATTCTGGTAACGGGCAGCAGTGGTATTTACACTCTTGAACTCGTTCAGCCAGGTACTGCAGCAGAGTTCTCTTCCGCAGCTACCGATGCCACCTACTTTTGCAGCTTCCTGTCTGATTCCGATCTGACGCATTTCTACTTTAAACTTAAAGTCTCCTGCAAAGGTCTTGATCAGTTCGCGGAAATCTACCCGGTCGTCTGCGGTATAAAAGAAAGTAGCTTTTTTGCCATCTGCCTGAATCTCCACTTCACTCAGCTTCATCTGAAGGTTCATTGAACGGGAAATAGCACGGCTACGCGCTAAAATTTCCTTTTCCCTGCCCTTACTGATCGTAAAGCTTTCGATATCGCGGTCGGTACTTCTGCGGATTATTTTCTTTATTTCGGGGCTGAATTCATCCACACCCTTTTTCTTCATTTGAATCCGGATCAGCTCGCCGGTGAGGCTTACTTCACCTACATCAAAACCACTTACCCCTTCGAGGGTTACGTAATCACCTTTCTCGAAGTACTGTAAAGTAGTGTTGCGGTAAAATTCTTTACGGCTACCCTGTTTAAAGGTTACTTCCACAATTTTACAATTGCTTTCGGGGTCACTGAATGGCAGATTCATCAGC
The DNA here is from genome assembly GCA_943325035.2 of Sphingobacterium thalpophilum. Lineage (GTDB taxonomy): Bacteria > Bacteroidota > Bacteroidia > Chitinophagales > Chitinophagaceae > Sediminibacterium. The sequence goes on from CALPNW020000082.1 coordinate 10,386, forward strand.
CAATCGTGTACATTTAATCGGTTACATCCACCGGTGCTGCATCCGCCATTGCTTTTACAGCCTCCTGGTTTAGAGGTTCCACAAGATCCACATCCCATATCTTCAGATAAGAAGGTTAATAATAATTGCTGTGTAGGGGCGCACTACAAAATCGGCACACGTTGCCACCCATCACAGTCACTGAATATTCCATAACGCAAAACGCATAATGAAATTATCAGCTATTCAAAATTAGGGTTTTGTTCTGAATGATATGGTATAGTTTAATAGTAAGCGCCTGGAACAGCATTTTGGCGTTTGCGTTGCGCTCTATATAGTACGAAGCCTTGTCCAGTTCCTCAATAATAGCCTCCTGTTGGCTCACAGAAGCTATTTTATTGAGCCTTTTGGCAAAATCTTTCTCTATTTCACCCTGTTTTACCTTTTCTTCTCCCAAAACCCGGATACGGATGCTTTGTTCCAGCAGGTGATTAAAGTAGCGGAGAAACTGTTTTTGCTTCTCCCGGCCCAAACGGCTGATCTCTTCTACAAACTTAACCTGTGCTGCAGGTCCATTCCGGAGGGTTGCGTTCAGCCATTCCTTTAAAAGGCTGTGCCAGTCTTCATCAGCATGCTGCAGTAACTGGAGCGCTTCGCGGTAATTGCCTTCACAGATAGCAGCTATTTGCTTGGCCGTTTCGGGAGTAGCTTTTGCCCGTTCAATCAGAGCGGCTTCCACTTCTTCGTCTTCCAGCGCAGGGATCTTTACCAGCTGACAGCGGCTGAGTATGGTAGGAAGGATCTTTTCTTCATTTTCCGCAACCAGTATAAAAAGGGTATTGGCCGGGGGTTCTTCGATCAGTTTCAGGAGTTTATTGCCCTCTTTGCCCAAATATTCTGGCATCCAGAGCAGCAAAACCTTGTATTTACTTTCAAAACTCTTAAGACTTAACTGCCGGATGATCTTATTGCACTCCTCTGCGGTAATATTACCCTGTTTATTCTCTGCTCCAATGCTTTGTAGCCACTCATAAATATTTCCGTAAGGATTATGCTGCAGAAAGCTTCTCCATTCTGCTATATAATCTGCGCTGGTGGGTTTGTCTCCCGGTTTCCCTGAAATGACCG